>CAJJYO010000078.1 GCA_905197385.1 uncultured Collinsella sp. | reverse complement strand
GGGGAACTGTTTGGAGCGCCCCGCCTCGCCCGTCGTGGTAACAAACTCCATATAAGCGTCGAGCCCGGCGCCCGCAAGCGCAGACTTAACCAGCTCGGCCGGCGTGGACGTGGCAACGCACATTGCAATGCCCGCCGCCTTCGCCTGCTCCAAAAATGCAAGCAGGCCGTCGCGCGGCGGCACCTTGGAGTATCCATCGATCAGGATGTCGCTCAGCTCGCGATACAGCTCCTCGCCATTCGCGCCAATGCCCCACGTGTCGTGGTAGGCCTGGCACTCGTCTTCCAGTGACAGGTGCTCGAATTGGGCAAAGTCATCCACGGTCACGTCAATCCCGTGGCGGTGCAATAACTCTGGCTGAGCATAAGCCCAAACGGGGGTGCTATTAACCAGCGTGCCGTCGCAATCGAAAATAAAAGCAACCTTGGGAGCGGCGGTATGGGACATAAACGTACCTTTCGATGTCAAATGGTAAACAACCTGCTAAAAACGTTTTACCAAACGTCAGCCTAACATTTTTGAAACCCTAATTGGTAAAACTGTCAAGAGTTTTACCATGGCAATTCTGCCAGTGGTATAAACATGTCGCTTACCGATTAAACGCCCCCACAAATCCGCTTTCGTCCATAAAACTAACGCACAGGTGTTATCGTAGTTTCTGCCGAAAGTTCCACCGAGCACGCGAGGTGGAACGAATCACAGAAACTTCGCCGTCCCTTCGATTCGTGCAGCCTTGGACCTTTCGCATCTAGTCACCAAGGCAACACGCTGCCGCGTCATGATGGGATCAAACGTGAGCGATACAAAGCTAAAGCCAACGGCTAAAAAGCCCGCAATCCGTAAAGCCGCCCCGCACGCACCGGAGCTCTCTAAGGACGATGTCTATCTGTTTGGCATTGGTATGTGGGAGCGCAGCTGGGAAAAGATGGGCGCGCATCCCGACACGCAGAACCGTACGCGCGGCTGGCGCTTTTGCGTTTGGGCGCCCGACGTAAAGAGCGTCCATGTCATTGGCGAATTTAACGACTGGGATGAGGAAGCCAACCCGCTGGTGCCCGTGCATACGAGCGCTATTTGGGAAGGCTTTATTCCTGGCGCCGAGCAGGGCCAGCTCTATAAATATCTCATCGAGACCAACGAGGGCGAGAAGCTCTACAAGGCCGATCCGTATGCTTTTAAGGCCGAGTGCCCTCCGGGTACCGCGAGCGTGCTGTGGACTCTCGATGACTACAAGTGGAATGACGCCGCGTGGCTCAAGCGCCGCGCCGGCCACAACCACATGTCGCAGCCACTCAACATCTACGAGGTACATATTGGCTCGTGGAAGCGGCACGGCGATGCGCCGCAGGGCGAGCCGGACGAGTACGGTAACTACCCCGGTCCCATGGATCCCTTCCCCGCGCAGCGCGGCGAGTTCTACACCTACGACGACCTGTCGGTGGAGCTCGTGGACTACGTGCGCGACATGGGCTATACGCATATCGAGGTCATGCCGCTTATGGAGCATCCCTTCGATGGCTCCTGGGGCTATCAGACGACCGGTTACTATGCCGCCACGTCGCGCTACGGCAACCCGCAGCAGCTCATGCACTTTATCGATGCGTGCCACAAGGCTGGCATCGGCGTGATCATGGACTGGGTGCCCGGCGGGTTTTGCGCCGACTCCCACGGCCTTGCCACCTTTAACGGGCACATGCTGTTTGAGCACGAGATTCATCCCAACTGGGGCACGCACAAGTTCGACTTCGCCCGCGGCGAGGTCCGCTCCTTCCTGGTCTCCAACGTGCTGTACTGGCTCGAGAACTTCCACGTTGACGGCATTCGCATGGACGGCGTGTCCAGCATGCTGTACCTCAACTTTGGCATCGATGATCCCGGCCAAAAGAAGTTCAACAAGTACGGTACCGAGGAGGACCTGGACGCCAGCGCGTTTATCCGTCAGGTCAACTGCGCCGTGGAGGCCCACTTCCCCGACGTGATGATGATGGCCGAGGAGTCCACCGCGTGGCCGCTCGTGACCTATCCGCCGCAGGACGGCGGTCTGGGCTTCCACTACAAGTGGGACATGGGCTGGATGAACGACACCCTGCACTACATGCAGACCGATTTTCCGTGGCGCCCTGGCAACCACGGGCTGCTCACGTTCTCCATCATGTACGCCTTTACCGAGAACTTCATTTGCCCGCTCAGCCATGACGAGGTCGTGCACGGCAAGTGCTCGCTGATCGGCCGCATGCCGGGCGACTGGTGGCGCCAGTTTGCCGGCCTGCGCACGCTGGCCTTCTACCAGATGACGCACCCCGGTGCCAAGCTCAACTTTATGGCAACGAGATCGGCCAGTTTATTGAGTGGCGCTATTACGAGTCCATCCAGTGGTTCCTGACCGAGGAGTACGAGACCCACCGTCATCATCAGGCGTTTATCAAGGCGCTCAACCACCTGTACACCGCCGAGCCCGCCCTGTACGAGCGCGGCTACACCGACGACGGCTTTACCTGGATTGACGCGGATAACTCCAAGCAGTCCATCGTAAGCTTTGTGCGCCAGGGCGAGGACGTCGACGACGATCTGGTGATCCTGATCAACTTTGACCCGGCGAGCTACGAGAGCTTCCGCGTGGGAGTGCCGCGCGAGGGCGACTGGGAGGTCATCTTCGATTCCGACCGTCCCGAGTTCGGTGGCAGCGGATATGCCGGTGAGGAGCCCTACACCTGCTCGAGCGAGCCCTATCCCTGGAACGGGCAGATGGATTCCATCGAGATAAAGGTGCCCGGCCTGGCAGGTGTGGTGCTTAAGCGCCGCGGTCCCAGCAGCTACAAGCCGCCCGTGGTCGAGGAGCCCAAGAAGGCGACGCGCAAGCGTGCATCCTCGGTGAAGCCCAAGACCGCGGCAGCTAAGAAGGCTCCGGCTAAGGCAAAGACTGCCAAGTCTGCCGCCAAGGCTTCGACCAAATCCACCACGGCCAAAAAGGCAACCACCAAAAAGGCTGCTCCCAAGGCCAAGACAGCTGCTGTTAAGGCTCCTGCCAAGAAAGCGTAACAAAAGCGTTACCACTGTAATTACCCGCCCCGCCGGGGCGTAGGATACAAGTCATAACCGTTCCGGGAGAAACATCCCCGGGGGAAAGGAACGTATGAATAAGATCTTCGACAACAAGCAGGAGTTTACCGAGCTCTATCGCGATGCCGTCATGAGCATCAGCGGCAAGAGCGTCGAGGCCGCCAGCGACCTCGACCGCTTTAACGCCCTGGCCAAGCTCGTGGCCGAGAAGGCACGCACCGTTGCCACCAAGAGTGACGCCCGTGCAGCCGCCGAGGGCAAAAAGCGCGTGTACTACTTCTCGATCGAGTTTTTGATCGGCCGCCTGCTCGACAACTACCTGCTCAACTTTGGCGTGCGCGACATGGTCGCCGAGGCGCTCGACGACATGGGCTTTGACCTGTCCGTCATCGAGAACCAGGAGCCCGATCCGGCGCTGGGCAACGGTGGCCTGGGCCGTCTGGCCGCATGCTTCCTGGATTCCATGGCAGCCGAGGGCATTGCCGGCTACGGCAACGGCATGCGCTACCGCTACGGCCTGTTTAAGCAGGAGATCGTCAACGGCAGCCAGGTCGAGGCCACCGACGAGTGGCTCACCCACGGTTATCCCTGGGAGGTCCGTCGTCAGGACAAGGCCGTGACCATTAAGTTTGGTGGCCACGTCGAGGGCTTTGAGGAGAACGGTCGCACGTTCTACCGCACGGTGGACACGCAGGACATCCTGGCCGTCCCTTATGACATCCCCGTGGTGGGCTATGCCGGCAAGACCGTCAACAAGCTGCGCGTCTGGGCCGCCGAGCCGGTCGAGGAGCACTTCGATCTGGAGGCCTTCAACCGCGGCGACTACGCCCTAGCCGATGCCGAGCGCGCCGAGGCCGAGGCCATCAGCGCCATCCTCTACCCCAACGACGCCGGTGAGCACGGCCGTTTGCTGCGCCTGAAGCAGGAGTACCTGTTTGTCTCGGCCGGCATCTACAGCCTGCTCGACACATTTGAGAAGGAGCACGGCGAGAACTGGGAGCTGCTGCCGCAGTTTGTGGCCATCCACACGAACGACACGCACCCCGCCATGTGCGGCCCAGAGCTTATGCGCATCCTCATCGACGAAAAGAAGCTCGAGTGGGACGACGCCTGGAACATCGTGACGCAGGTCGTGAGCTACACCAACCACACCATCCTGCCCGAGGCTCTGGAGAAGTGGCCCATCGGCACGTTCTCCAAGCTCCTCCCCCGCGTGTACCAGATCATCGACGAGATCAGCCGTCGTTGGCACGAGTCGTTCGACACCACGCAGGAGGGCTGGCAGGAGCGTCTGCGCCAGACCGCCATCCTGTGGGACGGCGAGATTCGCATGGCCAACCTGTCTGTGATTTGCAGCCATAGCGTCAACGGCGTAGCCAAGATCCACTCCGACATCATCAAGAACATTGTGCTCAAGGACTTCTATGCCCTGACGCCCGAAAAGTTCAACAACAAGACCAACGGCATCTCGCATCGTCGCTTCTTTGCCGAGGCCAACCCCACCTACGCCAAGCTCGTCACCGAGGCCATTGGCGACGGCTGGCTCAAGGACGCCTTTGAGCTGGAAAAGCTCAAGGAGTTCCAGAACGACACCGAGTTCCTGAAGGCCGTGGGTGCCTCCAAGCGCGCCAACAAGGAACGCCTGGCCGCCTACGTCAAGGCCGAGACCGGTCTGGTCATCGACCCCAACACCGTCTTCGATGTCCAGGTAAAGCGCTTCCACGCCTACAAGCGCCAGCTCATGAACATCATGAAGGTGATGGACATCTACAACCGTCGCATCGCCGATCCCAACTTCCACGTGACGCCGACGACCTTCATCTTTAGCGGCAAGGCTGCCTCGAGCTACACCTTTGCCAAGGAGACCATCCGCCTTATTAACTCCGTGGCCGAGGTCATCAACAACGACCCGCGCGTCAACGAGGTCATGAAGGTCTGCTTTATCCCCAACTTCCGCGTGAGCAACGCCCAGCTCATCTACCCTGCCGCCGAGATCTCGGAGCAGATCTCCACGGCCGGCAAGGAGGCCTCGGGCACGTCCAACATGAAGCTCATGATGAACGGCGCCATTACGCTGGGCACCCTCGACGGCGCCAACATCGAGATCGCCGACCTGGCCGGTCGCGAGAACGAGGCCATCTTTGGCCTGACCGCCCCCGAGGTCGAGCAGCTCTGGGCATCCAACAGCTACTTTGCGTGGGATACCCTCAACGGCGACCGCGAGCGTCTGGGCCGCGTGATGGACGAGCTTAAGGACAACACCTTTGCGGGTCTTTCGGGCAACTTCGAGAGCATCTACAACGAGCTCATGAACAACAATGACCCCGACCTGGTCATGGCCGATTTCCGCAGCTACGTGGATGCATGGGAAAAGCTCACGGGCAGCTACGGCGACCAGGAGACCTGGAACCGCAAGGCGCTGCTCAACACCGCCTCCTCCGGCTGGTTCTCGAGCGACCGCACCATTCGCGAGTACCGCGACGAGATCTGGCACGCGTAAAGGCGCGCGAGCTCCCTTATGCCAGCACGGCATTACTCGACGGGCGCGACCGAGCGCCGCGCCCGTCGCTAATGGGTTTAAGAACATCGATGACAGAAGGAGAAATCGATGAGTAAGAAAGAATGCATCGCGATGCTCCTCGCAGGAGGACAGGGCAGCCGATTGGGGGCACTCACCCAAAAGATCGCCAAGCCGGCGGTTAGCTTTGGTGGCAAGTTCCGCATTATCGACTTTTCGCTGTCCAACTGCTCCAACTCGGGCATCGACACGGTGGGCGTTCTGACGCAGTATCGCCCCTACCTGCTGCATGCCTACGTGGGCTCCGGCGAGGCGTGGGATCTGGACAGCCGCGACGGCGGTGTGTCGATCCTGCCACCGTACGAGACGCAGACCGGTGGCGCCTGGTATGCGGGCACGGCCGACGCCATTACGCAGAACCTCGACTACATCAAGGCCAACGACCCCAAGTACGTCCTGATTCTGTCTGGCGATCACCTGTATCGCATGGACTACCGCAAGATGCTCAAGACGCACATTGAGAACAACGCCGACCTCACGGTGAGCGTTATGCCCGTGCCTTGGGAGGAGGCCAGCCGCTTTGGCATCCTGACCACCGACCCCGAGGACGGCCGCATCACCAAGTTCACCGAGAAGCCCGATAAGCCCGATTCGAACCTCGCGTCCATGGGCATCTACATCTTCTCGGCCGACGTCCTGATCGAGGCGCTCGAGGAGGATGCTCTGGACCAGCGCTCGAGCCACGACTTTGGCAAGGACATCATCCCCAAGCTGCTCGGCGAGAACAAGCGCCTGTACAGCTACGAGTTCCATGGCTTTTGGAAGGACGTCGGCACTATCGCCAGCTTCCACGAGACCTCGATGGACCTGCTGGGCAACAACCCCGAGTTCGATCTGTTTGACAAGCACTTCCCGATCATGTCCAACATCACCACGCGTCCGCCGCACTACATTGGCCCGGACGGCCGACTGGACGACTGCCTGGTCTCCAACGGCTGCAAGATCTACGGTACCGCTCGCCACTCGATTCTTTCGACCGATGTCATCATCGAGGAGCGCGCCGTGGTCGAGGACTCCGTGCTGCTGCCGGGTGCGCACGTTAAGAGCGGCGCGCACATCTGCCGCGCTATTTTGGGCGAGAACTCCACGGTCGAAGAGGGCGTGAAGCTCGGCTCTGTCGATACCACCAAGGATACGGCCGTCGTTGGAAATGACGTCGTTATCGGGAAGGGGGAATGATCCGATGATCAATCGCAAGGCCATCGGTTATATCACCGCTAATTACTCTTCGACCTACGGCAGCGTGCTGCTCAAGGACCGCCCCATCGCGTCCGTTCCGTTTTTGGGCCGCTACCGCCTGATCGACTTCCCGCTGTCCAACATGATGAATGCCGGCATTAAGACCGTCGGCGTCGTCATGCCGGGCAACTACCGTTCCCTGATCGACCATGTGGGCTCGGGCAAGGACTGGGGCCTGGACCGCAAGAAGGGCGGCCTGTTCATGGTGCCCGGCAACGCGTATGGCACCACCAAGGGCGGCATGCGCTTCTTGCTGCGCGACATCATCTCCAACAAGACGCTGTTCCAGCGCTCGGACAAGCCATACGTTGTGATGATGGGCACCAACATCATCTTTAACATGGACCTCAACACCATCATCGACGCGCACGAGAACTCCGGTGCCCAGATGACCGTGGTGTACTGCAAGGCCACGCGCAACGTCGATGACGAGACCAAGCTACAGATCAACGAGAACGGCCGCCTGACGGGCGTG
>CAJJYO010000077.1 GCA_905197385.1 uncultured Collinsella sp. | reverse complement strand
AGTCGCGGTAGCGCGGATAGAAGTTGACCTCGACCGAGACCACAAAGTTAACGGTCGTGACCAGGATCGTCAAAAACGCAATGAGCGCCGGCACATCGTAGTAGGGCGCACCATAAAACAAGCCCTTGACCTGCACGCCAATAGGACCGGCCCAAATAATCACCAGGTGCGCAAAGAGTCCCAGATTGGTTAACAGGCCCGTGAGCGCCAGCGGCATAAACTGATCGAGCCACTGCAAAAAGGGCCAGGGGCTGCGGTCGCTCTGAGGAAAATACCGGTACAGCAGTACCACGTCCCAGGCGAGCATGACGCCGTAGCCCAGAGCAATTGACGCCAACAGGCCCTCGACCGGCGGCAGTCCCAGCGCCAGCGCGGCCAGGGCGCACAGGCACGCCACGCCAATGGCAGCCGCAAAGCTGCACAGGATGCCGCGGTAATCCTTGATGGCCGTGAGGTAGCTCATGCCGTTCCAGTTGACGATCATAATGTTGAACAGCCACAGGGACAGCAGCCCCTGCAGCAGCGTGGCGCCCGAGAACAGCAAAAAGACGCCGTAGAGCACCGTGCCCGCAACGAGCATGATGGCGTTGGAGCCCCAAAACGAAGGCAGTATCTCATCCTCGCGCTCGGCAAAAAGCATGTCGGCCAAAAAGCGCGTGACCGGCATGGAGAAAAAGCTTGTAAGCGTAAGCGACGCCAGCAGCGTATAGGTCACCATGCACACCAGCAGATCCTGGTTGGCACGGCCCACACCCCACAGACCGCACAGCACCAAGATACCCACCTGGAGCAGCACGCCCAACAGCATGGGACCCGTGCACACAATGCCGGCGTAGCCGTAAGCGCGCAGCGGGGCAAACAGGCCCTTGCGCCTAAACAGGCACTTGAGCTCAAAACCGATTCCGGCCACCGGCTACTCCCCCTCTCTGGGCAGGTCAAACGCTTGCGCCGTCTCGTCGTACAGCGCGCGATAGTTGGCGAGCATCTGCTCGTGCAAGAAGTACGTGGCAACGCGACGCTGGCCGCGCTCCCCCATCTCAATGCGACGAGCGCGGCTTGTGCACATGGCATCGGCCAAGCCCTTGCGATACATAGGCGGCGTCACAAAACCTGCCACGCCAAAGTCGTCGCCCGGAGCGCCTTCGAGTAGCTCGCGGCAGCAGCCCACCTCGGTCGTCACGCAGGGACGACGCGCTGCAAGCGACTCCAGCACGCTGAGCGGCTGACCCTCGGAGATGCTCGTTAAAATGGTAAAGTCGAGCTTTTCCATGTACTCGACCACGTTGACGCGACCGGTAAAGATCAGGTCGCGCACGCCCAGGGTATCGACCAACGCGTGGCACTCGGCGCCGTACTCCTCGTCGTCCACGCCGCCCATGATGTGCAGGCGCACCTTGGGCAGGCGCTCGTGCAGCTCAAAGAAGGCATAAATCATGGTCTTGACATCCTTGATGGGCGCCAGGCGCACCACCGCGCCAATGTCCACCCAGCCGTCATCGGTCTTTAAGGGAATATCCTTAAAGCGATCGAACTGGATGCCGTTGGGTATGACCAGGCATTTGTCCGCATCGCAGCCCATATCAATCTGCGTCTTGCGGGCGTTATGGAACAAACTCGTCACGTGGAAGGCGCGGCGGTAGATCTCCTCCGAAAGCAGGTAGAAAAAGCGGATCCAGCGGTCCTTAAACGACGGTACCACCCAATCGGCGCGAATGATCTCTTCCTCGCGCTCGCGGGTATAGATGCCATGCTCGGTCAGCAGCACCGGCGCATGGTGAACGCTTGAGCCCAAGCAGGCGAGCAGGCCACCGTAGCCGGTCGAGATGGCATGGTACACATCGGCCACCGGCACCTCGCTGCCCAGCAGGTAGAGCACCGGCAACAGCATAGAGCGCATGGTGTGGAATGCGTCGGCAAAGGGCGTGTAGGGGTACTCGGCAAGGCACACGTCGCGGAAGATATCCATAAACGTGCGGCTCTGCAAAAACGAGAGCGGATGCACGCGACGGCGCTGAAAGATATCGAACAGCACGTCCCAGTCCGGATTGGAGAGCGACACCAGGCGGCGTAGCGCCTCGTGCTCGCGGTCGTTAAAACTGGCTTCATGTTGCTCGCCCGAAAGCCGCAGGGCATCGTCCAGGAACACCTCGCACACCTCGACCACGTTGCTGGGCAGCTCGTAGACAAATTTGCCGCGGTCGGCAGCATGCGCGCCAATCACCCACAGCACAAACTCGTGCTCGGGCATGGCCTGGATATAGCCATGCATCCAGGTAGATACGCCGCCGTGCACATAGGGGTAGCAACCCTCGAGTACCAAGCAGATTCTCATCTGTCGCCACCCTCCTTGCGCTCGATCGTCAGGTTCTTATCATTTGCCTTGAGCAGATACAGATTGCCCGTAAGGTGCGTCAGTTCGCCACCCGTCACCGCACCCGGCTCGCCATTATTGGCGCGGAACATGAGCCACGCCTCGTCGTGAAAATTGCCCAGACTGAGCGTCCAGGCATCCGCGCTGGTATCCATGCCCACCGTCACCGACGAAAAGCGCTGGATGGCGCCCGAGCATTCCGAGCCGGTCTGGCGACGCAGGCCGGGCGCAAACTTGGTAAGCCAGTCCAGGTAGTCGGTCAGGCCGCCCTTGTAGACCTCCCAGCCCTCCGTAGCGCCGCGATCGGGGTCCAAAAGGTCGTCCGGGTGCATAAAGTGCGTGCTTACGTAGTGCATGTTGAGCTCGGATACGGCAGGCCGGCGCATATAGGAATTGCCCACCATACCGCCCGAGACAATGCGCGGCTGCTCCACAATGCCATCGCTCGCCACGCCAAACTCCTGCACGTACGGCAGGTCGGTGCCATCCTCAAAATACGTACTGGCGATGGTCTTAATGCGCGGAACGTCGGTGCCGATAAGCTTGCGCGCTCGGGCCGAAAGGATATTCGACGGCGGCACGTAGACCGAGCCGTGCGCGTTGGGCAGCACCTCGTCCTGGAAAGCGATAAGCTCGTTGAGCGATGCGACAAGCGTTTCCTTGTTCTTCCACGTCTTGTAGTCGTACAACGTGCCGTAGTCGGTGTCCCAGAGCGCAAGCGGCTGATGGTTGTAGCCGTGAAAGCCCAGCTCGCCGCCCATCTGAAGCAGCATGCCGCCAAAATAGCGGAACTGCGTGGTATCGGCCTGTCGCGCGGGCTCGGTCTGGTTGACCGCGTCCTCGTAGTTTTCGATCATCACGCCGGTATAGCGAATGCCATATTTTTGCGCGAGCTATTGCAGATCGGGCCACCAGACCTTGGTGTAAAAATCGGCAATGGAAAGGCCGTAGTCACGCTTGATATAAGTACCATCGCCCGAGGGCACGGGACTAGGAAAGTCGTCCAAAAAGAACACAGCGCTGTTAATGACCGGATAGGCCGTGGCATCGCCCAGGAGGCTGGTCGCCGCGGCGTAAAAGCCGCGCATGACCTTGTCATAGATACCGATATTGCAAACCACGGTGCGCCCGCTACCGCAGTCATTCGACCAAATGAGTGGGGCGCCCGCATCGCCGGTCTTAGCCCACACGTGCGCCGTCTCGCGCAATGAAACCGAGAGCGAAGAATAGAAGGGATCCGAGAACTCGTAGCGCTCTCCCCCGCCCAGCATAAAGACCTCGCTCGGCACAATGCTTTCGGCTTTTACATAGTCATATCCGGCCGATTCAATGCCAAGCTTGGAGGCAATCACTTGCAGATAGCTCGAGTTATCCGGCGGCATGGCGAGCATAAGCGAACCGCCGGCACTCACCCAACTCATAATGTCGGTCAGATGCTTACCGAGCCCATCGAGCGACGGCATGAGCAAAATCACGCGATCGAAGGAGGTCAGCGAGGGAATGGCATCCGCACCATCCAGGGCAAGGTCCACGTCGCGGTGCGCGATCTTCATTTCGAGCAGGATCTGGTCGAACTGTTCCTTTACGTCCTCGACGCCAGCTTGATCGGAATCGGTAATGACCAGGCACGTGGGCTTTTGGCCAAAGATTGCCGAGGAGGCCGGCACCGCATCGTTGGCGGCAAGCATCCCCAGCTTATGCTGGCCCGCACTGTACTGCACGCCGGCACGCTCCACCAGCAGCACGGCGGCCATGACGATAAAAACAGCCCACACCACGAGGAGTCCCATCCAACGAAAGCGGCCTGCTCGGTCGCGGATATGTTGCACCACGCTCATCTGGCCTCCTCCCCGTCGCGCCAAAACGCCAACTTTTCGCGGTTGTCGGCGCTTAAATACACATGTTGCTTGTCAATCGCATCGATCACACGGTGGACTTCGTCACCGTCGCGGCGCATCACGGCCAGGCGCAGGCAAAGCATCCAAACCTCCTGCTCGTCGGGCACGTCGAGCACCAGCTGGTCGGTCACGGCCTGCGCCTCGTCGATCTGTCCGACATCGGCCAGAGCCGTCGCGTATCGAATGCGCAGCTCAAGGGTATCCTCGCGCTCGCAGCGACGCGCAAGCAGGCGCGCGTACTGTTGGCGCTGAATCTGAGCCACGCGCCCCTCGGCCAAGCCCGAGCCCAAGTATTCACCAAGAAAATCGCAGTATTCGTTGAGGTTTTGCGCGCTCGGGTCCGTCTTAAAGGCACGCTCCAGCTGCTGCAGTTTAAGGTCGGACTCCTTGGAGATCTGCGCCACCGCCGTCGCGGCATAGTGCGCCACCTCAACGTCGTCGTTAAGCTTAGCCGCCTGCAGCTGCGCCAGGTAAGCGTCGGGCTCCTCGGTGAGCATGGAGAGCATTAGGCGGCGCCGGTATGCCGGGTCATTGACGATGAGCGCCTCCTCGAGCGGCACTACGCCCGCATCGTCCTCAGCACTCGGTACCGACATGCTACGATGCAGGTCGTCGTTGAAGCGCAGCGACTCCAGCGCAGACTCTTTCAGCCCCTCGCCAAACATCGCGCTGCAGACCGATAGCAGAACCACCAGCAACGGACCCCACAGCGGCACCAGCACTATCACAGCCAGCATGTGCCCGCGCACCGGCAGCAGGCCCAGCTTCATGAGCGTCCACAGCATCAGGCAAACCAACGCATGAATCAGCAGCAAGACGGCAGCAACGACAAGCGAGATCAAGCGGCACCCCCCTCACCGTCACCGATGTAAGAGATGTGCTGCAACAACGCCACGATGTCCTCGCCGTCGACGGGTTCCACCGCAATATGCTTTGCGCTCAGGCGCTCGCGGATAATGGGCAGATCGCACGCCTTTGCCTGACGCATAAGCAGGTAGAGTACGTCGCCGTCGACCAAGCCCGCCGCGTCGCTCTCGCGGATTGCCGACCCAATTGCGCCCACCAGCTCGCCGACAGGCTCCATGCCCGGTACCACGCGCAGGAGCAAAAAACTCCCCATCTTGCTATCTGCCAGCGCCTGCTCTGCCGCGAGCTCTTGGCCAAAGGCAGCCTGCTTGAGCACACAAGTGCCGTCAACGCAGCGTTTATCCTGCGCCACCGCCTCATAGTCAAAGGCACGGCCCAGCGCGCTTTCGACCAGGCCGCACAAGATGCGGAACAGGTTTTGATAATAGAGGGTCATTTGGTTTTCGGCCGCGCTACGCACAAAGATCAACACGGCGGGTGCCCCGTCGCGCTCGATCGTGTATCCAAACATGGGAAGCCCCGGCGTCAGCTCGCGGTTCACCCACAGGTTCGAACGACCCCCGTCGCCCAAAAGAGGTGCAAGCTGCTCAAGCGTGAGCGAGCGTGCGGCATCTTCGGCAATCGCGGGACTTGCAGCCACCAGGCGTGCAAATGCCCCGCCCGAAACATGGTAGATCGCCACGGAATCGTTCTCGAGGATCTCGCCCAAAAGCTCGCAGCACTTGCGATAGATGTCGCGTGGGTTGAGCATGTCGAGCTCCTGCGTCACCGCAAAGATCTTGCCAAAGCTGTCGTGGCGACCCACGATCTGGCTCGATCGCGTCGTGGTAGAGCTGCGTAAGGAACGTATTGCGGTTGCGCACGAGCTCGTTTTGATCGCGCTCCGCCCTAATGGCTTCGCTGTTGCGCAGCTGCACATAGCCGCACACGGCACCCACAACAAAGTACGCAATAAACGGCAGCCAGTTAGACGGCTCATAGAACAGACCCTGGAAGGTATAGCCGTACTGAGTAAAATAGCTGGCTGCCAAACCCACCGACGCCAGCAGCGCCGCAACCAGGCCAAAATCGAGCCCATACAGCGTGCCGATCAGTACCACGTACAGCAGGCGGTAGTCGAGCACGTTAAGCTGAGCAGACTGCGAAAACACCAGCTCCAGGCCCTCAAAGAGCACCCAGGCCAGCGCGGTCTCCAGGCATTTGATGGGCAGTGTCCGCCCGCGCATGCGGTCGATGGCGGCACGCAGCGGATGGCGCTTGCCCGCGAGGGTCTGCTCCCAGCGGGCGTGTATGGTCGAAAGATCGCGCAGCACGTCATAGCGCTGGAACCACCCGTAGCGCGTGCGGACGGTATCGCTCGGAGCAATGGAGACGACGGCGTCCCCGTCGTAGGTAATGTCGAGCCCCGGGAACAAGCCCTTGAGCGCCTCGCCCAGGTCTCCCACGGTGTGGGCAAAGCTATCCGGAACCTCGAGTTCCTCGAATGTGGCATCCCAGCTGTCGAAGATGCGACGCACCAGAACGGCCAGCTCCTCGGCGCAGAGGGCACCGAGCGGTGAGTCCGCCCCAGCCCTCATGACAGCAGAGCCTTGCGAGCACGCCTCGAACAGCGGGGTCAAAATCGGGTCTTCCAGCGTGGGCGAGGCGGTGTACAGATACGGCACGCGCAAGATCTTGGCCTGAATGCCGTCGCGGACCGCATAGTAGCGGCACAGGTCGTTGGCCGCACGGGCAATGATGCCCTTGCCGTTTTGCCCCGCAGCGTCCACCGCACCGTCCGCTCCCATGGGACCAGTCACAAACAGCAGCTGAATCTGGCGACCCATGCAAGCTCGAAAGACGGAGCGCAGCAGCTCGATGTCGCCAACGGCCTCGGTATGCGGCGTGAGATAGGTAGAGAGGTAGACCACACGGTCGAATTCGTAAGCCTGGTCCAGGTGCTGCAGCAGCTCTTTCCAAGACGCATGGAGCGACGACCCGTCGCGGCGCGCCTCGTTGGCCGCCACGACCTGAACATGGTCACCGGGAAACGCCTTGGCACAAAAGTCGTCATCGACATACACGGTATTGCCAACAACCAGCACTTCCACCGTGCGCTCCCCCTCCCCAAATTTAGCTTTTGCCATGGTAAACATGCATATTGTACGCTGTCAATGTAGGCCAAAGGCAACTTTAAAGCTGTTTTAAGAACTTTTTCAGACGGGAAGCGACTCGCGCCTGAGCCAGAGAGCCCTACACGTGCCGCTGCACGGCGGAGAAAGGCGAATCCACTACCCCTCAGGCATAATTCCTGAGCAAAATCAAGCA
>CAJJYO010000076.1 GCA_905197385.1 uncultured Collinsella sp. | reverse complement strand
CGAGTCGGCGCCGGTTGAGGAGACGATTCGCGCCATCGTCGCTGCGGACGATACGCGCGTGAAGTTTGTCAACGATCTTTTGGTCGATGACGAGGAGGAGGAAGAGTTCTAATCCGCAGCACCTACTGACACGCCGTATGACGGCACAAGACCTTTGGGGGGTCACATTATGATTCAGCTACTTCGCGTTGACCATCGCCTGCTTCATGGCCAGGTCGCAGTTTCCTGGGTTCAGGGCCTTGGCTCCAACTGCATCTTCTGCGTGGGCGATAAGGTCGCTAACGACCCGGTGTGGAAGACGACGCTCAAGATGGGCAAGCCTGCCGGCTGCAAGCTCGTCATCAAAGATATGGAGCATGCAATCGAAGCTATCAACTCGGGCGTGACCGACAAGTACAAGATGATCATCTGCGTCGCCACTATCGCTGAGGCAAAGCAGCTTGTTGAGGGCTGCCCGCAGATCAAGTCGGTCAACCTGGGCAACACCAAGCCCAAGGACGAGAAGCGTCCCGACGCTCGTCAGGTCTCTCGTCAGATCTTCCTGACCGCGGCCGAGGAAGCCGATGTGCGCGAGATGCTGGATCGTGGCGTTGAGGTCGAGATTCGACCCCTGGCCGATGACCCCAAGGTCGACTGCGCCAGCGTGCTCTAGGCGTTCAATTTCGAAGAGTCTGAGCTCTTCGTAGTGTCCTATATGGAAAGGGGGATGTATGCTTACCCAAGCAATCCTCATCGGACTTATCGCCGCATTTGGTAAGTTCGACTGCCAGCTCGGTACGCTCTACGCGTTCCGCCCCATCGTCCTGTGCCCGCTCGTGGGCCTGGTGCTGGGGGACCTGCAGTCCGGCCTCGCGATCGGTGCGAGTCTGGAGCTGCTGTTCATGGGCTCGATCTCCATCGGCGCCTACGTGCCGCCTGATGAGACGATCGGCGGCGTGCTCGCCTGCGCCTTCTCTATCCAGCTGGGCCAGAGCACCGAGGCAGCCATCGCGCTTGCCATGCCCATCGCCACGCTGTGCCTTGCCATCAAGAACATCCTTAACGCCGCCCTGCCGATCCTGGTCGACCGCGCTGATGTCTACTCCGGCCAGGGCAACCTTAAGGGTGTCTATGCGATGCACTTCCTGATCGGTTTGACCGGTATCATCATGGCGTTCCTGCTGTGCTCGCTGTCGTTCTATCTGGGTGCTGACGCCATCCAGGGCCTGCTCGACTTCATCCCGCCCTTTGTCCTTGCTGGCTTTGGCGTTGCCGCCAACATCCTGCCGGCCATGGGCTTCGCCATGCTCGGCCGCCTGGTGCTCACCAAGCAGCTCGTGCCCTTCTACTTCCTGGGCTTCCTGCTGTGCTCCTACGCCAACGTGCCCGTCCTGGGCGTCGCCCTGATCGCCATCATCATCGGCATCGACAAGTTCGACCTGCTCGGCCTGGGCGGAGCCCAGCCCCAGCTCTCCGCGGAAGGGGATGAGGACGATGACTTCTAGTCCCGAGAACAAGATCACGCGCTCCGACCTCGTCAAGAGCGCCGTCAACGTCGGCGCCCTGGGCATGGAGTTCTCCTGGACCTACTACAAGCAGATGAACATCGCCTTCTGCCTGATGGTCGCCAACATGCTCAAGAAGATCTACGCCGGCCGTCCCGACGACTACGCCGCGGCCCTGCACCGCCACTGCGCGTTCTTCAACATCACCGTCCAGTTCGCCCCGTTCGTCGGCGGCATCGCGATGGCCATGGAGGAGAAGGTCGCCCGCGGCGAGATCGAGCCCGAGAGCGTCAACGACGTCAAGGCCGCCCTCATGGGTCCGCTGTCCGGCATCGGCGACTCCATCTTCCTGTCGACGCTGCGCGTGGTCGCCGCCGCGGTGGGCATCAGCCTGTGCCAGGCCGGCAACCCCTTCGGCCCCATCGCCTTCCTGCTCATCTACAACGTCCCCGGCTTCGCGCTGCGCATCTGGGGCGCCGTCAAGGGCTACGAGCTGGGCGTGGGCTTCCTGGACGAGGCCCAGAGGACCGGCCTCATGCAGAAGATCATGACCTGCGTGGGAATCGTGGGCGTCATGGTCGTGGGCGCCATGTGCAAGGACATGTTCTGGGCCAGCATCCCGGTGGCCATCGGCTCGGGCGAGGACGCCCAGACCCTCCAGGACATCCTGGACGGCATCATGCCCGGCATGCTCGGCATGATCGCCTTCTGGCTGTACTACTGGCTGCTGTCCAAGAAGATCAACCCCATGGTGCTGATCGTGGCCACCATGGTCGTGGGCATCATCGGCGCGTTCTTCGGCGTGCTGGCGTAAGGGCCCGGCTGCATAGATTTTCGTTGCAACCTGGAAAGGGGATGGAGCAGGCCTATGCCCTCCATCCCCTTTTTGTATAGAAGGAGTTCGTATGTTCGCGAAGGATCGCGAAGCAATGCGCCTGACGCCGGCAGAGGTCAGGCTGATTCTTATTGAGTCCCTGCAGTGGTGCGCCAACAACGCGGTCTATTTTTTGGGTCTTATCGGTGCGGCCACGTATGATCTGGCCGGCACGGCCTTTTTGGTTGCCGCCATTACGCTCGTGCGTAATCTTATGACGTCGGCGGGCAATATGGTGTCGGGCTCGGTCATCGATCGCTTTGGACCGCGCCGGACGTCATTTGTGACGTGCGTGATTACGGCAGTGCTATCGCTTGGCGTGGGGTTGGCGCCGTTGTCTGTCCCCGGGCTTGTGTTTGCCGCGTGCGTCTTGGGACTTGCGGGCGGCTTTATCAACACCTGCACGCATGCGTTTCCGGGATACCTGGAGTCGACCACCGAGGGCCGTACCCGCGTGAACGGCCTCATGGTGTTCTACAGCAATATCGCCTATACCGCTGGCCCGCTGCTCGGTGGTGCCATCGTGAGCTGTTTTGCCACGCAATCGGTCTATCTGCTCATGGCGGGCATGATGGGTGTGGCGGCCGTGCTCTCCTTGGGCTGTCACGAGTGTGTTGCTCCCGCAAAAGGGGAGAAGCCGAAGGGCGGTATTCTGGGCGGCATGTCCGAGGGCGCGCGACTTACGTTTCGCGACCACGACCTGCGTCTCATCTTTATCTCGGGCTTTTTGGGTTTCTTTGCGTTTGGCGCGTTCGATTCGCTGGAGTCGTTGTTCTACCGCGATGTGCTCAACGTGGATATCGTCTGGCTGGGCTGGCTGTCCTCGGTCGTGGGCCTCACTTCCTCGGTGGGCGCGTTCATCCTGACCAAGCTTTCTGCTCGCCATGTCAACCTGCGATTGCTGCTCGGCGCGCTCATGGCCGTGGGCATTGGGTCCATGGTGTACGTGGGCACCGATATGCTGGGGGTCGCGATTATCGGTCAAGCGATTAACGGTCTGGCCTGGGGATTCCTGGAACCGCTGCAGATGATCTTGATTCAGGAGCGCGCCGACATCAAATACCTGGGGCGCATTACCGGCTTTGTGCGTTTTGGCCTGATGAGCGCCGGCGTGCTGCCGCTGCTGGCGGCTCCGTTTTTGGCGGAGGCTTTGGGCGTCCAGACGGTACTGTTTGGAGCATCGACCATTATTGCGCTGGTAGGAACGCTGTTCTTTGTCACACAAGGGAGACGCCTGGGGCGTTAGCTATACATCAAATTCTAATTTAATACCACTCACCAGAGAATTTCGACCGTTCACCGAGGATTGGAACAGATTGAAAAGTGGTATTAAAAACACGTTGGGTGTATGTCTATAATTGGTATCGAAAAGAAACGCGATGTATAGATTCGCGTGCAGGACAGAAAGGAAAAGCCATGAAGGAAACCGAGAAGATCGAGATCATGCACTTTAGCCAGGAGGGCTACGTCGAGGACGGCAAGAACGTCTATGAGACCGGCAAGAAGATGATCGAGCTCGCCGACAAGGTCGCCGACGAGGGCTACGACGCCGTGTTCCTGATGGGCGTCGGCGGCACCTGGGACGAGTTCATGCAGCTCGAGTACCTCATGAACAAGTTCGGCGACCGCGACCTCGAGGTCTATCTGATCCATGCCGCCGAGTGGAACGTCATGGGCCACAAGCGCATGACCGAGAAGTCCGTCGTGATCACCGCCTCCGAGTCCGGCACCACCCCCGAGGTCCTCGAGGCCGTCAAGAAGATGAAGGGCATGGGCGTGCGCGTCTACGCCATGACCAAGCCCGAGGGCCCCATCGGCCAGGCTGTGGGTGCCGAGAACTGCGTCGCCATGGCTTCTGACCATGGTTCGGGCGGCTGCGAGAAGGGCTACTACCTCGCCGACTGCTTCGGCCTGCGCCTGCTCAACCGCCGCGGCTGCTTCCCCAAGTTCGATCTGTTTATCGAGCAGACCAAGGATATCTGGAAGGACATGCTCGACATCCGCAAGCGCTTCGAGCCGCGCGCCGAGGAGCTCGCCAAGAAGTACGCCCTGGCCCCCTACACCATGTTCATCGGCTCCGGCGCCCTGTGGGGCGAGACGATCCTGTTCTCGATGTGCATCCTCGAGGAGATGCAGTGGAAGCGCACCCGCTACATCACCTCGGCCGACTTCTTCCACGGCACCCTCGAGCTCGTGGAGCCCGGCGTCCCGGTCTTCCTGTTCATGGGCGAGGACGAGAACCGCAAGCTCGACGAGCGCGTCCGCGCCTTCCTCAACCGCGGCGTGACCGGCGACACCGACATCAACATCATCGACACCGCCGAGTTCGCGATCCCCGGCCTTGACGACGAGTTCCGCGTCATCGTCTCCCCGTGGATTCTGACGGTGCTCGTGACCGACCGCCTGGCTCGCTACTACGAGACGGTCACCAAGCACAACCTCAAGTATCGTCGCTACTATCACCAGTTCGACTACTAAGAGCAAATAACGTTTGTGTAATTGGGCCCCGCTCCTATATGGAACGGGGCCCCGTTTGGGTTGGAGAGTAATTATGAGCTACCCCCAGCTTGCCGTTATGAATATCAGCCATCGCTACTTTGATCTTGAGGAGTTCTTTTCTTCGGCGTCGGCTTCGGGCTACACGTGTTGCGAGCTTTGGACCGGGGCGATGCATCTGTATGTCGATTGCCATGGATACGATTCGCTCGGGCAGGTGCGGGAGCTGTCGCAGCGGTATGGGGTTCGGATTGTGGGGCTTTGTCCCGAACAGAACAACCCCAAGCCGTGGAATATCGCGGCGCGCGGGAATGAGGCACGTGCCCGCACACTCGCGTACTTTAAGAACGTTGTGGATATTGCGGCGGAACTTGGAGCCGAGCAGGTCATGGTCTCGAGTGGCTGGGCATTTTTGAACGAGCCAATCGAGGACGCGTGGGGTCGCAGCGCCTCGATGCTGCGTGCGATTGCCGAGCATGCGGGAGAGCGCGGCGTGCGACTGGTGCTCGAGGCCCTACAGCCGGTTGAGTCGATGATCGTGAACTCGGCAGCCGATACGAAGCGCATGATCGAGGCGGTTGATCATCCGGCACTTAAGGCGTGTCTGGATTTGGGCGCTATGGCGGTGGCGGGGGATACCATCGACGATTATTTCGATCTGCTTGGCAACGATGTCGCCCACGTGCATTTTGTCGATGTTGCGGCAGACGGCACGACGCATCTTGCCTGGGGTGACGGGGACCGCGATATGCGCGCCGACCTGGATAGGCTGGTGGCGCGCGGCTATCGCGGAGTTGTTTCGGCCGAGACCTATGACTGGCGCTATTTTGCCGACCCCGCAGCTGCCGATGCGCAGGTAATGGCAGAGTATCGTCGTGCGATTGGCGCCTAGGTGGGGTTGGGTTGCGGCAACCTACCCTATGTTTCCAAATGAATACGGTGTGAGCGGCTGCGACGGATTTTCCCCGCAAGCACTCTAGTATGCTAAAGTACCCAGAAGACCGGCGGAGCTATGCCGGTCTTCTGTTCTATACGAAACACAGCATGAGGAGGCTCACCAGATGACGGCCACACCGTGGGGATTCCGGGACATATTGCCCGAGGAGGCTCAGGCGCGCGAGGAGATCGCATATACGGTGAAGGGCTGCTTTAGGGAGCATCATTACCTTCCGGTCGAGACGCCACTGCTCGAGGACAAGGGTTCGCTCGAGGAGGGCGGGCGCATTGCGGACACGCCGTTTAAGCTCTTTGACGATGATGGCCGCCTGCTGGTGGTCCGTCCCGACAACACACTGCCGATCGTTCGCCTGGTTTCGACTCGCATGCGCGCGGCCGACCTGCCCCTGCGCCTTCGCTACGAGGCGCCGGTGGTTCGCGAGTGCCAGCGCAATGCCGGTGGCTCGCGTCAGTTTACACAGCTGGGCTTTGAGCTTATCGGCGCGGGCGATACCGCGGGCGATGTCGAGATCGTCTCGCTGGTGGCGGAGGCCGTACGCGAGCTGGCACTTCCCGATGCGCGCATTATCGCAGGCAGCGTGCGTCCTTTTAAGGAATTGCTCGCGGTATGCGAGGATCGTGAGCTGGCTGCCGAGGCCCTGCGCTGCGTGCATGCCAACGACTTTGTGGGCCTCGATGCCCGCGTGGCTGCCAGCGCCGAGTCCGATGCCGTCAAGGCCGCCATTAGCGAGCTGCCGCGTCTGCACGGCGGAGCCGAGGTGCTCGATCGCGTGGATGCGTTGCTGGTTGCCGCCGGTATCGTCGCGCCGCTCACGCACGAGTTACGCGCTCTGGTCGAGGGCTTGGCTCCCGAGGACGCCCAGGTGCTGTCCTTCGACTTCTCCATCATGAACTCGTTTGATTACTACACGGGTCTGGTCTTTAAGGCCTATGCCGGCGGCTTGCCCGATCCGGTCGGTTCGGGCGGACGCTACGACTCCATCTTTACCGGTGCATTTGGCGACGGCATCGAGGTGCCGGCGGCGGGCTTCGCCTTTTCGCTCGAGCGTCTGGAGGCAGCGCACACTTCGGCCGAGGACGCCGCTTCCGACGGCGATCACGCCGCGGGCCGTGGCGCCGAGGGCCCGCTGCGCATCGCTGTGCCCAAGGGCTCGCTTAAGGCCGACACGCTCGACGTGCTCGAGACCGCGGGTTTGGACGTCTCTGAACTGCGTGACCCCGGCCGTCACCTGATCGTGCGCGGTCGCGACACGCGTGCCGGCGAGGGCGCGGTCGGCGATATCGAGTTTGTCATCGTGCGTCCCAGCGACGCGCCCGCCTTTGTGGGCTGCGGCGGCGCCGATTGCGGCATCTGTGGTTGGGATTCGCTCATCGAGGCAGACCTCAACCTGCTGCAGCTGGTCGACCTGGGCTATGGCCTGTGCACGTTTATCGAGGCGGAGCCCGCGTGGCGCGCCGGTCAGGCCGAGCACAACTATGCCCGCCGCGGTTCGCTTCGTGTGGCAACCAAGTACCCGCGCATCGCGAGTGCCTGGTATGCCGAGCGCGGCGTGAACGCCGACATCGTTTCGCTTCACGGTAACATCGAGCTGGGTCCCATTGTCGGCATGACCGACCGCATCGTGGATATTACCGCCACGGGCGCCACGCTGCGCGACAACGACCTGGTCATCACCGGCCGCACTCTCTTTGGT
>CAJJYO010000075.1 GCA_905197385.1 uncultured Collinsella sp. | reverse complement strand
TTCTCGCCTTACGACTGTAGCGGCCGCGGTCCCGTTTGGGATCGCGGCCATTTTGTTGTGGGTCAAATATGAACGTTGTGTTAATGAGTCGGTGGACGGTGGTGTTTTTCGGTGAGCGGCGTATCCTTCCAACGGTTAATCTAGTGTGTCAGTTGAAAGGAAGAGGGCGCTCGTCATTGTTTGAATGTGAACTACCGTTTGACCACAAGACGTTGCATCTGGAGCTCGAGGATAAGAATTTCGCGGGTGTGATGGAAGGTCATCAAAACGAGTTTAAGACTACAAAATCGCAGGAAGAGCTGGTAGAGGAGTCACTTGCCAACCCTTATGGCTCGCCTTCGCTCGAGGAGCTTTGTGCTGGCAAGAAGGATATCGTCATCATTAGCTCCGATCATACGCGTCCCGTTCCCTCGCGTGTGACGATGCCTATTCTGCTGCATCACATCCATTCCGCTGCACCCGAGGCTCGAGTGCGTATTTTGGTTGCTACGGGTATGCACCGTCCGTCGACGCACGAGGAACTCGTCAACAAGTATGGCGAGGAGATTGTTGCCAACGAGGAAATTGTTATGCACGTCGCGACTGACGACAGCATGATGAAAAAGATTGGCACCCTGCCTTCTGGTGGCGAGTGCATCATCAACAAGATTGCCGCCGATTGTGATCTGCTGCTTGCCGAGGGCTTTATTGAGCTGCACTTCTTTGCCGGTTTCTCTGGTAGCCGCAAGTCCGTCTTGCCTGGCATCGCCAGCTACAAGACCATCATGTACAACCACAACGGTCAGTTTGTGAACGATTCCCATTCGCGTGCCGGCAACCTGTGCCACAACCACGTGAGCGAGGACATGTTTGCCGCTGCCGAGATGGCTCACCTTGCCTTTGTGCTCAACGTGGTGCTCAACGGCAAGCATGAGGTTATCGGCTCCTTTGCAGGCGACATCCATAAGGCGCACGAGGCTGGCTGCGAGTTCGTGAAGAGCCTTGCCGGCGTTGAGCCCGTCGAGTGCGAGATCGCCATCACCACCAACGGCGGCTACCCGCTCGACCAGAACATCTATCAGGCCGTGAAGGGCATGTGCTCTGCAGAGGCCACACTTCCCGAGGGCGGCGTGATCATCGATGTCGCCGGTTGTGCCGACGGTCACGGTGGCGAGGGCTTCTATCACAACATCGCCGACAATGATCCGGCAGAGTTTGAGCGCGCCTGCATCGACCGTCCTAAGGACGAGACCCTGCCCGACCAGTGGACGAGCCAGATCTTTGCCCGCATCCTGGCGCATCACCCTGTGATCATGGTTACCGACCTGTGCGATCACCAGATGATCAAGGATATGCACATGACGCCGGTTAACACCCTCGATGAGGCGCTCAAGCTCGCCTTTGAGATGAAGGGTGCCGATGCCAAGGTGGCCGTCATTCCCGATGGCCTGGGCGTTGTCGTCGCTCAGCACTAGTACGCGGCCTAAACGAATCGTTTATAACCGACAAGAAAGATAAGGTTTTATGCTTACCAAACTCCTCTGCGAATTCGGCGCAACGGCCCTCATGATCATCTTTGGCGTGGGCGTGCACTGCGATACCGTGCTCAAGGGCACCAAGTATCAGGGCTCTGGTCATATGTTTGCCATCACCACTTGGTCTTTTGGCATCTCGGTTGCTCTGTTTATCTTTGGCGGCGCCGTGTGCATGAACCCCGCCATGGTGCTTGCCCAGTGCATCGTCGGCCTGGTGCCGTGGAGCAGCTGCATCCCCTTCATGATTGCCGATATGCTCGGCGGCTTTGCGGGTGCCGTGATCGCGTGGCTTATGTATGCCGATGAGTTCAAGGCTTCCGATGGTGTCGTCGATCCCATTGCCCAGCGCAATATCTTCTCGACCAACCCCACCACCGAGGGTACGAACTATGCCCGTAATTTCTTCTGCGAGGCTATCTGCACCTTTGTGTTCATCAGCGCCATCCTTGCTGCTGCTAACCGTGCTGGCGAGAACGTCCTGATGCTCGCCATCTGCGTCGGTCTGATCGTTTGGGCTGTTGGCATGGGCATGGACGGTATCACTGGCTTCGCCATGAACCAGGCCCGTGACCTTGGTCCTCGCATGGCCTATCAGGTGCTGCCGATCAAGAACAAGGCTGACAACAACTGGAAGTACGGCCTGCTCGTTCCTGGCATCGCTCCGTTTGTCGGTGCCGCTCTGGCCGCGCTGTTTGTGCATGGTTTCTTGGGCATGTTCTAGTCTGAGGCTACATAGTTGTCCGCCGTCCGCATGGGGTAACTTCCCAGCGCGTCCTCGGACATGCAAAAAGGCTCGCTGCGCACTTTGTGCGGCGAGCCTTTTTGCGTCCTGCGGAGTGCGCTGGGAAGTTACCCCATGCGGACGGCTGCGGGGTCTTTGTTGCGTTCGCACAAGCAACCCAATATATATCTGAATTTGGATGGGAGGGGCTTGTTGCTGGTAGGGGCGTTGGGCTTCTGTCGACACTTTGGGATGGATTGTGCTTTGGGTTGGGGCGGCGCTTTGAGATGAGGTCGGAACTTTGGGATGAGGGGTTTACTCAGTTGAAGAGAGGCTTAATGACTGATAGGTAGTCTTTGGCTACTTCGGCCTTATCTGCTTGGAAGTTGTGCCAGGCCCACCATTGGACCATTCCTACGAAGCTTGAGGCTATGTGGTGTAGTAGGAAGCTTCGGTCCATGGTGGCGGCGGGGCCGTTTGGGTCGGTAGGGATGGTTTCGGCTGCGCGCGACATGATGGTCTTGCGTAAGCAGTCGGCGAAGACGCGTGAGCCGGCGCCGGCTACGAGGGCGCGTACGCCCTGACGACGATCCCAGAGGTTGTTGAGGATATGCTCGACTTGCACGAGTGGGTCGTCGAGCGGCGTACCATCGTCGTCGAGGGCGTGGGTGCAGATGTCGCTCACGAGCTCAGCGAGTAGGTCATCTTTGCTCTTGAAGAGGCCGTAGAACGTGGCCCGACCCACATGGGCGCGAGCGATGATGTCACCGACGGTGATCTTGCCGTAGTCCTCTTCGCGCAGCAGCTCGGAGAACGTCGTAACGATGGCGGCGCGGCTTTTTGCCTTGCGGGCATCCATGGCTAGGCGTCCGCGTGAACGAGCAGGCAGCGGAGCGTACCGGAACAACCCTCGTAGGGGCGCTTGCCGGCGCCGTAGCCGACGGCTTCGATGCGGTAGCGTGAGGGCAGTTGGTCGGACGTGCGCAGCGCGGTGACGATGGCGGCGCCCGTGGGCGTCACGAGCTCGCCGGCGACCGGTGCAGGCGTGAGGGCGATATTGCCCGCCTGGCACAGGTTGACGACAGCGGGGACGGGAATGGGCATGAGGCCGTGGGCGCAGCGAATGGTGCCGTGGCCCTCAGAGAGCGATTCGACCACGATGTCCTCAATACCCAGGTCATCGAGGCAGATGGCGACAGAGCAGACGTCGACGATGGAATCGACGGCGCCTACCTCGTGGAACATGACGGTCTCGGGCGTTTTGCCGTGGGCCTTGGCCTCGGCGGCGGCGAGCGCGGTAAAGATGGCGAGCGCACGACGCTTGGCGCCATCGCTTAGCTGCGAGCCGTCGATGATGGCGGTGACGTCCGCCAAAGAACGGTGGTGATGGTGGTGGGCGTGATGATGGCCCTCGTGGCCATGACCGTGGGCCTCATGGTCATGGTCGTGGCAGTGCTCGTGCTCGCTATGGTCATGATGGTGGTGTTCGTGCTCGTGCATATGCTCGACAGCTGCTTCGTTGCCGTAGAGCCAGGCCATATCGTGGTCGTGGTTCTCGAGTCCCTCTGCAAGCTGGACGTCGAAATCGCAGGCGTCGATGCCATGCTTGTTTGCACGCGTGACGGCGATTGTAAAGCCGTCGACCGGCAGTGTGGCGAGCTGTTCGCGCAGGTGCTCCTCGCTGGCGCCCAGGTCGAGCAGGGCCGCGACGGTCATATCGCCGCTGATGCCCGAGGTGCCGTCGATGATAAGCGTATGCTGATGGTTGGACATGGAATGCTCCTTAACGGGCGCGGGGTGTGCCGGCGCTCAGATGATTGATAAGACTTGCCTGGTAGGCGGCGCCAAAGCCGTTATCGATATTGACGACCGAAACGCCGCTGGCGCAGGAGTTGAGCATGGCGAGCAGCGCGGCTACGCCACCAAAGCTCGCACCGTAGCCCACGCTGGTGGGAACGGCAATGACCGGACAGCTCACCAGGCCGCCGACAACGCTCGCCAGTGCGCCCTCCATGCCGGCAATGGCGATGACCACCTGCGCCTGGGCAAGTTCCTCGGCATGCGCGAGCAAGCGGTGCAGGCCGGCGACACCCACGTCGTAGAGGCGGTCGACCTCGTTGCCATAGAACTCGGCCGTCAATGCGGCTTCCTCGGCGACAGGCAGGTCGCTCGTGCCGGCGCAGGCGACGACGATGCGTCCGTTGCCGGTGGGGGAGGGCTTGCCTCCCACGAGGGCGAGCTGTGCGTCCGGGACATATCCCAGGTCGATGCCGTTGTCGAGGAGCTCCGAGGTGCGGGCTGCCTTTTCGGCGTCCAGGCGCGTGACCAGGATGCGCTCCTGGCCGGCATCGTGCAGCGCTTCGATAATGGCGGCAATCTGCTCGGCGGTTTTACCGGCGCCGTAGACAACCTCGCCGGCTCCCTGGCGCACCCCGCGCGAAAGATCGAGCTGCGCAAAACCCAGATCGGCGGTTGGCGCCGTCTGGATGCGCGTAAGGGCGACAGCCGGGGTGACTGCTCCGCCGGCAACATCGCTCAGCAGCTGCTCAAGATCTCGCTTATCCATATATGTTCCCTTCGACGGCGCAAAGTCTAGCACGAGAAAGATAGTTTCCGAACATTAGAACAAAATCGTTCGGAAACTAGATATAGCGGAGTTGATTTGATTGTTGGGCGAACTTGCTAGTCGCGCAGGATGATGTCCATGGCGAGCATCAGATTGCGCTCGTCGATGGCAAACGGGGCGGCTTCGCGCGTCTTGGGCTTGGCGCAAAACGCGATGCCCGTGCCCGCGGCCTGAATCATGGGGATGTCGTTTGCCCCGTCGCCAATAGCGACCGTGTGGGCCATGTCGACACCGCACTCAACCGCCCAATCTAGCAGCTTGATGAGCTTGGACTCCTTGGTCACAATGTCGGCAGCCAACTTACCGGTGAGCTTGCCATCCACGACCTCCAGGCGGTTGGCCAGGCAAAAATCGATACCCGCGGCGGCTACGATCTTGTCAGCGATCTCGTGGAAGCCGCCGCTTACCACGCCGACCTTCCAGCCCTTGCTGTGTGCCGAGCGCACAAGCTCCAGCGCGCCGGGGGTAAATGTCACGCGTTCAAAGGTGCGCTCGAACACACTCTCGTCCAGGCCGGCGAGCAGCCCCACGCGCTCCTCGAGCGCTTGCTTAAAGTCCAGCTCGCCGCGCATGGCGCGTTCGGTGATCCGCGCAACTTGCTCGCCCACGCCGGCCTCCTTGCCCAACAGGTCGATGACCTCCTGGTTGATGAGCGTGGAGTCGATATCCATAACGATGAGGCGTGCAGTCATGGCGGGCCTTTCCGAGTGCAGTTGTATTGGGGCACATTGTCGCACGCGGCGCGCCTTGGCGACGGCCAGGCCGCGTCAATTGTTTCGTCTCCGTCAAGTCTTTGGGCGAGAACTACTTTTCCGCGGCACATCGACGCGGGTGCGATAAGATAGAACGCCATGTCTGGCTGCGCGGTTTACGCAGGCTGGGCAAATCTGTACGACGCCGCCCGGAACGACACGGGGCGGCACAGATCCATAAAGGAGGATCACTGGTATGAGCCAGACCCGTCCCATCGACGAGCATTCCATGCACACCCGTACCTGCGGCGAGCTTCGCTTCGAGAACGTGGGCGAAGAGGTCACCCTCACCGGTTGGGTGAGCCGTCGCCGCGACCACGGCGGCCTTATCTTCTGCGACCTTCGCGACCGCGAGGGCATCACGCAGCTCACCTTCGACCCCGAGCACTCCGACGGCGATGCCTTTAAGATTGCCGAGACCATGCGTCCCGAGTGGCCCATCAAGATTCACGGCGTCGTGCGCGCCCGTGGCGAGGAGACCACCAACACCAAGCTCGCGACCGGCGAGATCGAGGTCCTGACCGACCACGCCGAGGTGCTCAACACGTCCGTCACCCCGCCGTTCCAGATTGAGGACGGCATCGAGACCAGCGAGGACACCCGCCTGCGCTATCGCTATCTGGACCTCCGTCGTCCCGAGATGATGGCCAACCTCAAGCTGCGCTCCGACTTTACCTTTGCCATTCGCGAGGCGCTGCACAACCGTGAGTTCATGGAGGTCGAGACGCCCTCCCTGTTCAAGTCCACGCCCGAGGGCGCTCGTGACTTCATCGTTCCCAGCCGTATCCAGCCGGGTAACTTCTACGCCCTGCCGCAGTCCCCGCAGCTCCTGAAGCAGCTGCTTATGGTCGGTGGCGTTGAGCGCTACTACCAGGTTGCCAAGTGCTTCCGCGACGAGGATCTGCGCGCCGACCGTCAGCCCGAGTTCACTCAGGTCGATATCGAGATGTCCTTCGTGGACCAGAATGACGTCATGAGCGCACTCGAAGAGGTCCTGTCCGATGCCTTCGGCCGCATGGGTGTCGAGATGCCCACGCCGCTGCGTCGCATGAACTACTGGGAGGCCATGGACACCTATGGCTCCGACAAGCCCGATACCCGCTATGGCATGCACCTGGTCGACCTGACCGACATCTTTGCCAACTCCAAATTCAAGGTCTTCGCGACTGCCGCAAACGAGGAGGGCTCTGTCGTCAAGGCCATCAACGCCAAGGGCGCCGGTGCCTGGGCACGTGCCAAGATCGATAAGCTCGCCGGCGTGGCTTCCACGTTTGGCGCCAAGGGCCTGGCATGGATCGCTTTCCGCGAGGACGGCTCCATCAACAGCCCCATCGTCAAGTTCTTCTCGGACGAGGAGATGGCGGCTCTGCGCGAGCGCATGGACGTCGAGCCCGGCGACCTTGTGATGTTCGCCGCCGGCCCGCGCCTGCTCTCCGACGAGATCCTGGGCGGCATGCGTTCGCACATGGCCAATGCGCTCGAGATCAAGCGCGAGGGTCACGACTTCCTGTGGGTCGTCAACTTCCCGCTGTTCCATTGGGACGAGGATCGCAAGGCCTATGCTGCCGAGCACCAGCCGTTCACTCTGCCGACCGAGACCGACATCGCCAAGATCGAGGCCGATCCGCTGGCAGCCGGTTCGTGCACCTACGACTTTGTCATGGACGGCTTTGAGGCCGGCGGGGGCGGTATGCGTATCCACAACGCCGAGATGCAGATGTCCATGCTCAAGCTCCTGGGCTTTACCGAGGAGCGCGCCGAGTCTCAGTTTGGCTTCCTCATGGAGGCCCTCAAGTTTGGTGCGCCCCCGATGGGCGGTTTCGCTCTGGGCCTGGACCGCGTGTGCATGCTGCTCACCGGTTCCGACTCCATCCGCGACGTCATGGCGTTCCCCAAGAC
>CAJJYO010000074.1 GCA_905197385.1 uncultured Collinsella sp. | reverse complement strand
GACCCCGGTATTGGAGGTCGCGCATCTCGAAAAGGTATATGGAGCGCTGGGCAACGTGACCCGTGCGCTCAACGACGTCAGCTTTACCGTCAACCGCGGTGAATTCGTTGGCATCATGGGCGCCTCGGGCTCGGGCAAGTCGACGTTGCTCAACTGCGTCTCGACCATCGATAGCGCCACGAGCGGCACGATCCGCATCAACGGGCAGGACGTGACGCGCATGAAGCAGGCTAAGCTTTCGCAGTTCCGCCGCGAGGAGCTCGGCTTTATCTTCCAGGACTCCAACCTGCTCGATACGCTCACGGCACGCGAGAACATCGCCCTGCCGCTCACCATCGCCCGCACAAACTCGGCAGAGATCTCGACCCGCGTGCAGGATGTGGCAGCGCGCCTGTCCATCAGTCAGGTGCTCGACAAGTATCCCTACCAGATGTCCGGCGGTCAGCAGCAGCGCGTTGCCGCGGCTCGCGCGCTCGTCACCGCCCCCACCATGATCATGGCCGACGAGCCCACCGGCGCCCTCGATTCCAAGAGCGCTCGCCTGCTGCTCGAGAGCCTGGAGGCCCTTAACCGCCGCCTACGCGCCACCGTGCTCATGGTCACGCACGACAGCTTTGCCGCCAGCTACACGAGCCGTGTGCTGTTTATTCGCGACGGCAAGATCTTCACCGAGCTGCGCCGCGGCGACACCGACCGCCGAGAGTTCTTCGACCGCATTATGGAGGTCGTTGCCATGATGGGCGGTGAGGGCTCCGATGCTCTGTAAACTCGCTTGGGGCAACGTCCGCCGCGCCGGCCGCGACTACCTCGTCTACCTTTTGACGCTCACCCTGGGCGTCACGGTCTTCTATGCCTTTAACACCATTTCGATGCAGGTCGACATCGCCGGAATCGATGAAAAGGGCTTGGCGCAGGTAATGGGCAGCATGCTCGGCGACCTGACGTACTTTTTGGCCGGTGTCATGGCCTTTTTGATGGTGTATGCCAATAACTTCATCATGAAACGCCGCAAGAAGGAGTTTGGCCTGTACCAGGTGCTCGGCATGGGGCGCGGGCGCGTCGCCACGATCATGGCGCTCGAGACGGTGATCGTTTCGGTCGTGGCCTTTGTCGCCGGCATTGTGCTGGGTGTGGGACTCTCCCAGCTCATGACGTTCTTTACGGCCTCGCTCTTTAAGACACAGATCGCCAATTTCCACTTCTTTTTCTCGGTGCATGCGTTCAACCTGACCCTTGCTTGCATGCTCGTAATGTTTGTGCTCACGCTACTGCTGAACCTTCGCGCCGTGCGTCGTACCAAGCTCATCGAGCTTATGGGTGCCGAGCGTCGCAACGAGAGCATCAAGACACGTAACCCCTGGATCGCGATTGCCATCTTTGCCGTGGGCGTGTTGCTGGTGGGCGTGGCCTATTACCGTCTGCTACGTGATGGGTTCCCGCTAACCGCGACGGACAGCAAGCTGCAAGAGGCCATGAACCAGTTTGGTATTACGACCGCTATGGTTACCGTGGGCACCTTTGCCCTGTTCTGGGGACTCTCGGGCATGCTCATCAAGCTGCTGCAGAGCCTGCGCGGCGTGTATTGGCGCGGCCTCAACATGTTTACCGTGCGCCAGCTTGCGGCCAAGGTCAACACGGTGTGCTTTTCGATGGGCGTCATCGCGATGCTCCTGTTTTTGGCCATCACCTCGGTGACGTGCGGTATGTCGATTGCCAACGTGATGAACGAGAATCTGGAGCGCTATAACCCTGTTGACGTGTCTCAGACGTATGTCTATTACACGCCCGATACGCTCGACTACTACAAAGAGTACATCAATCCGTCTGAAGCCGATCGCATGGTGCTGGCCGATAGTACGGTCGATTTGTACTCCGCATGGCACGGCGATCCATGGCACGGCAAGGGCAAGTCGGCGGACAACAACGACGAGACCGGCAAGAAGGTCGATATCGCCGATGTTGCCGGTGAGCATGTGCAGATCGATTCGTATCTGAGTTACCCATTTGGCGGCTCGAATCCTTCGGTGACCCCAAGTGAGATGTGCAAGATCATGGGCGAAAAGCTTCCCAAGGCGTTCGGGGGTAGCAATGCCGATACGATGGGTCTGTTTGTGACGCCGGCGAGCCAGTACAACAAACTGCGTCAGATGATGGGCGAGGAGCCGGTGCACATTGGCTGCGACCAGTACTTGCTCACGTGTGATATGGGCGGCGAGCTGGTCGACCTGTACACCAAATACATGGCCGGCGGCCATACCCTCACCTTGGGTGGGCATGAGCTCAAGCCCGCAACCGATAAGTCGGACGAAGATACGGCGGCCATCGCCAACTCGGCGATGGGCAGTAATCCGGGTACCGTCGTCGTTGCCGACGAGCTGTTGTCCCAACTTAATCTGCAGCCGTATTCCAGTAGCCTGCTCGTTAACTACAAACAGGGGATGGATACGACTGAGGCAGACGAGAGCATTAAAAACACTGTGCTCGACAATCTGCTCGTTGACGGCAAGGAGCCGGGGTCGTGGGGAATCTTCATCACACGCTCCGAGATGTACACGCAAGCAGCGCAAATGAACGGTCTTATTAGCTACCTAGCCATCTACATCGGCTTTGTATTGGTCGTTGCATGTGCGGCGATTCTGTCGATCCAGCAACTCTCCAACGTGGCCGACGGCAGCCGCAGCTATCGCGTGCTGGCGCAGATCGGCTGCGACGACCGCCAGATCCGCCATTCGGTGATGGCGCAGCAAGCGGTATTCTTCCTGTTCCCGCTGGCAGTGGGCCTGGCGCACTCCTTTGTGGCACTTAAGGTGATCATCGAGCTGGTGAGCATTTTCGGAAATATGAGCATCGGCGGCACCGTGGGCCTCACCTGTGCAATCTTCCTGGCGGCCTACGGCGGCTACTTCCTGGTGACCTACCTCATGAGCGCCGGCATGGTACAAGCTGCCATCGCCACCCGCTACAGCGAATAACAAGCGGGCAAAACCGTCGCAAAAATAGAGGCGTATGACCGCCGCGAAGGGACCAGGGGCCCTTTCGCGGCGGTTTTTGCCAATCTGGTGCGTCTCAGATACAAGTGAGTAGACTTTTTTGAACCTGCCGAGCACATCGCGACAAATGATCTATAAAACTGCAGGTCAGAGCTGTGGCGTTTTAGGGCGTGCTCGGCCTTCTGCAAAAAGCCTACTCACTTGGTTTTTCTGCTAGAAGACCGCCACGAGGGAAGGCAACTCCCTTACGTCGGTTTGGACGTTTGCCCAGATAAAACCTGCCAAAATAAACCTGTCCCTTTTTGGCAGGTTAGCGCTTCCAAAAGTAGAGGATTAACGTCGTGCGATTTTGCTGTTCGGTTTTGACCAGGATGTTGTGGATGTGGGTCTTGACGGTGCCCACGGCAAGGAATAGCTCGTCAGCAATCTCTTGGTTCGACTTGCCCCGCACTACCAGACGCAAAACCTCAGCTTCGCGGTTGGAGAGCTTGTAGGCGTTGCGATAAGAGGGCATTTGCCCTTCGATGTGTCGATCAAGATCGCTGACGTTCTTTTCTTCGGACGCCTCCTGCATGCGAATCGAAAGCACGTGATAGGTGTAGGCGATGAGCAGAATCGCAAAGTAGCACGCAAAGACGTTCTCGCTAAAGTTGCGCTCGGACAGGTATAGCTGCAGCCAAGAGGGCGCCAGGCTCATGGGGACGACCAGGATGCTGTAGAAGTCCTCGGCAACGATGCGCCCGACCAGGACGGCGCCGATAATCAGGTGCTTTCGTTGGTTGTTAACGCGTGCCTTCAACTCGACCTTTGTACTTTTATGAGCCGTCCAAAAGATGTACAGCCCCACAAAGATAAGGAACACCTGGCGCATTGCGTAGTAGAGCCACTGATGCATGGGGCCGTAGGGGACAGCGACGATAGTCAGCGACTCGCACAGCAAAAACGTTACGACGGGGATAACGAATTGCTTTTTAGAATGTTTGTCGAGCAAGTCCCTGGCAATGGCCCAAATAAAAGCCTGCGAAGCGGTCGCCACAAGGGTCCGCATCACGGGCATGATGATTGAGTAATAGTCGTTAGCTGGAAAGCTCTAGTTTTTGCAGCGTGTATTCAAAAAAGAAAATCTCGGTCATCTCGAAGGCAAATAAAAACGCCGCTGCCATAGATAAAGAACTGTCGGCGAGACGAGGCGTAGGCGGCAAGCGAGAGCGCCGCTCTCGAGGCTCTCGAGCAGCTCTAAGCCTCAAGGCTTCTAAAAGCGCGTCTGCGGGCGTCGGATGCTCGTCTCCTGTCGCTCGCTCACCGAGGCCCGGCAATTGCCTTAATATCTTAAGGGTCTCGATTTGTCCAAAACTGAGCGAAGGAGCTCATCATGAGCGACGGAAAGAAAAAGCTTTCCTTCTTGACGGTCATCTCGACCATCATCTGCGTCGTCTTCGTTTGCGAGGCCGCCGCACCTGCTGCTGCCATTGGCAACCAGCAGTTCTTCTGGTGGATCTTCCTGATTCTGACCTTCTTGCTCCCTTATGGCATGGTTGTCGCCGAGCTCGGCACTACCTATGACGGCGAGGGCGGCATTTACGACTGGGTACGTGATGGCCTGGGCGACAAGTGGGGCGCCCGCATCTCGTACTACTACTGGGTTAACTACCCGCTGTGGATCGCCTCGCTGGCTACCATGTTCCCCGACATTCTGGGCATGGTCTTTGGCGTCGAGTTCAATCTGATCGCCAAGTTGGGTATCGATCTTGCCTTTGTGTGGATCGTCTACCTCATGGGTCGCTCCAAGGCGGCCGACTCCGAGTGGGTCCTGAACGGCGGCGCCATCATCAAGGTTGCCGTTGCCGTTATCGTCGGCGCTTTGGGTATTTGGTATGCCATGGAGAACGGTTTTGCGAACGACATGTCCGCTGCCACCTTCCTGCCCGAGCTCACCAACACCAACGCGCTCGGCTACCTGTCGATCATCATCTTTAACTTCATGGGCTTCGAGGTCATCTGCACCATGACCGACGATATGGCCGATCCCGCTCGCGATATCCCCAAGGCTATCATCGTTGGCGGCCTGTCTATCGCCGTGATCTACCTGTTCGCCGGCTTTGGCATCGGCGCTGCTGTGCCGGCCGATTCCATCGATCCCGACTACGGCATGATCTATGCTGTCCAGACCATGGTGGGCGACTCCATGATCTTCAAGGTCATCTGCATTGCCTTCCTGATCACCCTGTTCGCCAACATGGCTGCCTGGTCCTTCGGCGTCAACTCCGTTGCTCGTTATGCTGCCGAGCATGGCAACATGCCCAAGGTCTTCGCCTCGATGATCTCGGACGACGACATGCCCAACGGCGCCAACCTGGTCAACGCCATCGTCGCCTCCCTGGTGCTGTGCCTGCAGCTCGTTCCTATCGACGCCATCTCCAACGGTGTCTTCTGGATGCTCTTCGGTACCTCCGTCGTCTTTCTGCTGCTCACTTATATCCCGATGTTCCCGGCATTCCTCAACCTTCGTAAGAACGACCCTAACCGTGCGCGCATCTTTACGTTTCCGTTTAAGGGCGCCATGATGAAGGTCATGCTGGCTATTCCCTGCATCGAGCTGATTCTGGCTATCGTTGCAACGCTGATTCCGTTCTCTGTCGATGAGATTGGCGATAAGGTCCCGATGATCGTTATCTTCATCGTGCTTTTGCTTATTGGCGAGGTTGTCCGCGTCGTCAGCGCTAAGGGTCGTGAGACCGAGTATAAGGGTCTCACCCCTGAACTAGCTGCTCAGCGTCTCGTTGAGGAGACCGCCGAGGCCGAGGAGAACTAGAGCATCCGGATTCGGGGCTCCAACCCTCCTCGCCACTTGACCATTCCCCGGGGTGGGTGTGAGCGATAGCTCTGGTAACCACCGCCCGCCCCAATCTCTCTTCCGTATCCTTCGTGCGTTTTGTCTCCGCGCGCCAGGTTACGTCGTCGCTTGCCGGTGCGACTCCGTGAAAACCGGCGCCGGGCGCCCCGACCTTTGCCGGGGAACGGGCGTCCGCCACCTCTTGGTTTTAGGCTGCGGGTAACCCGCCTGCAGCAAGCGATCGTTCGATTTGGAGGAAATCTTATGCGTACGATCACCGAGTCCGAGTCCACCCCTAAGGCCGACGGCTACTTTATGCCTGCTGAGTTCGCTCCGCAGGATCGCGTGTGGATGGGCTGGCCCCATCGCACCGATACCTGGGCCCATGGCGCCAAGCCGGCTCAGAAGCAGTATGCCGCCATCGCCCGCGCCATTGCCGAGTTCACCCCGGTTACCATATGCGCCAACCAGGCCGACTACGCTAACTGCAAGGCCGTCTTTGAGGAAGACGAGAACGTTTCCGTTATCGAGATGACTACCGACGACGCTTGGTTCCGCGACACCGCCGCCACTTTTGTTATCAACGGTAAGGGCGATAAGCGCGCCAACCACTGGCACTTCAACGCTTATGGCGGTCTTGTCGACGGCCTGTACTTCCCGTGGGACAAGGACGAGCAGATCGCCCTTAAGATGGCTGAGCTTTCCGGCTGTCGTCGTTATCGTCCCGATGACATGATCCTCGAGGGCGGTTCCATCACCGTCGACGGCGAAGGTACCGTGGTCGTGACCGACCAGTGCCTGCTTTCCCCGGGCCGCACCTGCTCTGCGGTTCTGGAGGAGGAAGAGGATCCCGAGTCCATCTGGCCCAAGTTCAAGAGGAAGTTCGAGCCCTGGAGCGAGGAACTTCGCGCCTATATGGACGAACACCTCAAGGATTATCTGGGTGTCGAGAAGGTCATCTGGGTCAAGGAGGGCATCGACCCCGAGGAGACCAACGGTCACATCGATGACGTCGCCACGTTCATCGCTCCGGGCGTCATGGCCTGCATCTGGACTGACGATCCCGAGTATCCGTTCTACGAGCAGTGCCACGCCATCTACGAGACCCTCTCCAACGCCGTTGACGCCAAGGGCCGCAAGATGAAGGTCTACAAGCTCTGCATGCCCGTGAACCCGCTGTTCATGGACCAGGCTTCCTGCGACACCATCGACGCCGACGAGAACGCCGAGCCGCGCGTCGCCGACGAGCCGCTGATCGCCTCCTACATGAACTACCTGGTCACCAACCACGGCGTTATCGTCCCGCAGTACGGCGACGAGAACGACCAGTTTGCCGTTGACACGCTCCAGAAGATCTACGACGAGGTCTGGGGCGAGGGCGTCTACAAGTGCGTCGGCGTTCAGTCCGAGCAGGTCGTCTTCGGCGGCGGAAATATCCACTGCATTACGCAGCAGGAACCCTCGGCGTAACTGTCTGTCTTCCCGAGACACGGCACCTTCCCGTTCATTTTTCGCTTGCGTACCAAAGTACGCGGCGCTCCTCTTTCACGGGAATCTGCCCCACCTCAGAAACCCAGCCGATTAATCGGACCGACGTAGCTTGCTACCGCATTAGTCATTGGTGCCAACCCTGGCAACGATGCAGGTTGAAAAACGTCAGACACTATGACCCAATCCAGGGGCACGGAAACGACAGGAGCCCCCGCTCGT
>CAJJYO010000073.1 GCA_905197385.1 uncultured Collinsella sp. | reverse complement strand
TCGTGTACGACGTCGGCGAGATCCAAAGGACGAGGTTTACCGCAACGAGTGGCGCCATCAGATAGAGTTTCTGGGGCGTACGACGTTTTATCTCCAGCAGTAGAAACGCCATACCCCAGGTCGACCAAAGCGCCTTGGCGCCGACAAACATGCCGACCGGCGTCGACTGAAACCATGCGACGAGCGACTCGACACTGCGGCCCAAGGTCGCATCGGACCAGCTCAATCCCAGGTCCCGCGAGCGGGGAAACACATGGCTCACGTTGTGCCCGTCGACAGGAGTCACATAGGGCGACAAGGCCTCGCTTCCCGCCGCCGGCATGGCATACCAGCCAATCTGCACTCCCAGATACGCCTCGAGATAACAAAGCGGATGCTGCAGGAGCCCCGCTACCCACGCGCCAAAATAGGCTGCAAAATCGAGCTCGTCGGCCTTACCAAACGTGGGGTCTTTAACGGAGTCGGTTAAAAACCACGTGTAGTTGTTCTTACCATCCTCCCCGATGGCGCGCTCGACCTCTTGACGCTGCCATTCCGGAAGCTCGTCCCCGTGGTCACGCATCAGCAACGCAGACTGCTGAAACATGAGACCGTAGACCTCCTGCTTGCCACCCGGCTCGCACCCCAATGCGGGAAGTACGGCCCTGGGCATGATAACCGTCATCAACAGCGAGCTGCCGACCGCGACCGCGGCAACGATTAGTTTTCCTCGCCAACCCGTAGCCCTAAAGAACACGGCAATCAAGACGACCAGTGCGAGAATCAGCCCGGTCTTACGCGTCAGCGCCACAAGCAACACGAGCGCAACGTACACGAGAAGAAAGCCGGGGACCCTCAGGAGTTGCCCCCTCGAACGCATGACCTCAATGGAGGCAACCGAGAACAGTAGGAAAAACGGCAGGAAGGTGGCGTCCTTCGCCATGGCCGAGGCATAAATGGGAAAGTGCCAATACAGGCACAGAAACGCCAGCAGTACCAAGCAAACGCCACGTCCGCCGCCCATGCGGCGTACCAAAACAAGGCTGCACGCCAGGGCACACGCCGCCAGAAATGCCTGCACCAGGCAGAAGGCGTACACCCCGGCGTCGACACTCCCCAGCGCACGGCCCAGGTCGGTAAACCATCCGTACAGATAGGTATCGAGCACTGGATGGTGGTCGGTGATGACACCGTCCGACAAGGCATTGGGTAAGCCGTTGTACTGCAAAAGCTGCTGGCGAGTATCCCACCAGATCACGCCCGGGAACAGCAGGACCAACAGCGGGGACCAGCAGGCGTAGATGATTGCGCCCAGTTTTACGATGCCACCGAATGTGTACGCTTGCGGAATGGCCGAGAACGCCATATCGCACAAGTTGTCAAACCATCCATCATGGTCTTGCCGAGGGACGTCAACAGCGCCTTTGCGTCCCGCCAGGAACCGATCGACCAGATACTCGCCGAGCATAAGCGCTGCGCAGAAAAAGGCCATGTGCCCCAAGACATGGACCAAGTAGATAGGGTTACAAGAGAACCCCACGGTATCGCGAAACATATCCGCGATGGTCGCGAGCACCGCAAAGATGCCCGCGACCATCAACATGTCGCGATTCTGTTTTAATCGCTCCACCGGCATGCGCTTAGTGCTTTACCGGTGCGCCGCAATGCGGACAGAACCGTGTACCAGGAACGAGGGGACCACCGCAAGAGCCGCAAAAGCGGGGGCAGTCTATTGGCACCGAGGTCTGCCGAGGATGCACTTGAGCCCAAGCGGAACTGTCGCCCTGAGAAGCCACAGAGCGGAACGCCGCATAATCAACCGTAGCGGCAGACGCCACGCTTCTCCTGGAGGCCTTGCGTACACTCAGGATCAAAAGGCTAACAACTCCACAGACAACCACAAGCGCTGCAAATAAAATGATTGCCACTGGATTCAGAGCGAATGAGCCGTCTTCGTCTTGCGCAATCGAAAGCAATGAATTCCCAGTGATACCGCTCTTGTAGACATCCACCCTAAAGCCAGTATCCGATGCATCGCCTTCGCGCTGAGCGGCATAAATTAATGAATCATCCTTGGAAAACCAGGTAGAAAAATGAGTGTATGAAGCGTAATCATATTCCAAGTAGCTTTTCAAATGGACTTGAGAATACTCGCCCGTTTTTGTGTCCATCAAGAATAGGGAGCAATTAAAATCTTCATCCCTGTAGAAGGACAACACGTATGCACCGTCACTCGACATCCCGCCATAGCCACAAGCATATTCGCTATCTTTTTCGTATTGAGCATAGTCTGCGGGAATATTGGTTTTCCATTTGATTTTACCGGTCCTATTATCGATGACCGCCATTTCGCGGTCACCTAAATCAGATGACCCGGAGCCCCGATAGTCCCCCGTCTCCTCTTTAGACAAGCCCAGAGTCAGCGATACATCCTGATTATGCGAACAGTAATCCAAGTTACTTGAATCGGCAAAGGTTACCTCTCCAGTTTTTGAAACAAAAGTGCCATCGCCATACGCCCCGTCATCGTAAACGAAAATCCCTACCGATCCATAATCATCAATTTTAGAAGTATTGATGGTCTGTTGAGATTTCAAGTCGATAGTTACCACGTCAAGATAGTAAGAAGAATCTTTTGGGTCACCATTTCCACGCACCACGTAGCCGTATTTGCCATCATTTGAAATCCAAGCATTGCCCAAACGGTAATCATCAGATAAGAGGTATTCGCATTTTGATGTTGTATTACCACTCTTAAGGTCAACGACATTAAACACAATAGATATGCTCCCACCGTTTGAATACGACTGATCCGAATCGTAAACAAAGGATGTTATGCACAGCGATTTATTATCTTTAGATATCTGGAATTTGACGCCACCATAGCTGGAATCATCTTCAAGCGCAGCAGATGGAATATACGAACCCAGTGGATATTCTTTCGATTGGCCTTTGGAAATATCATATACAGCTACGGAATTGTTCGTGTTATCAAGACAGCAGAGGAAGTCCTCTTTGGCTGAAAAACAAAAAGGCAAGTCATAATAATAGCCATCATTATCTTTGACATTCGCAACTTCGGCATGCGACCCATCTTTTGCATCCAGCAAGCACGTTTTTCCTGTAGATTCGTCTACGTACAGCACATACCTGCCCGAAGGCGAATGACCCGCATAGGCAGAATTGTCGAGAACATAGGAATCCTTCAGCTCGGGCGTGGGGACGTCGGCGGCATAGACGCTCAGCGGCGCGACAATAAGGCTAGCAGCCAGCGCCAGGCCGGCTATTAGAAGCCCCCCCATTTCATTTTTCTCGTTTTTGGCATGGTTGCCCCTTTCGATCGAGAGGTGAGTAATACCTGAAGCTAAGCTAAGCCCGAAAAAGCAAAATCTGTTGCGCAACAATTCCGGCGAATAAAAAAGTCGGTAAAGCCTGATGAAAATAGGACGGGGATTAAATAATCATTGTGTACCGAATGATTATTTAATCCCCGTCCCAGAAAAATCACTGGTGGTTGACTGGCGCACCGCAGTTTTGGCAGAAGGAGGCATTTGTCTCCAGCTTTGAGCCACACTGAGCGCAAAAATAAGTAGGCTCAACTGGCTGAGCATCATCGACCATGGTTGACACCTGCTGTGCCGGCGGAACCTGCTGCGTCGTCGGCATTTGCCGCGCCGGAGGCATTTGCTGGTACGGATTGGACTGCGAAGGCTGAGGTTTATTCGACGATTCCTTGTTCAAGATAACAGCAAAGGCGACAGCCGCGACACCACCAAATACAACGAGCAAAACGAGAAGATCGAATACCCTAAGGCCTATCATCGCACATCAGCTCCTCATGTAGCGAAAGATGACGGATGCCGAGATTTTATCGCCGCGCCGCAAGCCCCTCCTAGTGCGCAACACCCATCCACCCTGCATGAATTTCTGGGACGGGAATCAAAATCATTGGGGAATGGTGCGTGGCAAGCGGGGGTCTTCGGGGTATAAGACGGCTAATTGTATGCCGCCCTATGAAAGGAACCCTTATGCCCAGCGTTGCCGTTCTTGCCGCCGATGGCTTTGAAACGATTGAATGCCTGACCATGGTCGATGTCATGCGTCGCGGCGGCGTGCGTGCCACGCTCGTCTCGATTATGCCCACGCGCGAGGTCGTAAGTTCGCTGCAGATTCCCGTAACCTGCGACGCACTCTTTGACGAGATCAACTTTGACGAGTATGACTGCGTCGTACTGCCCGGCGGTCTGCCCGGCGCCACCAACCTGCGCGCCGACCAGCGTGTCTGCGACGTAGTCTGCGAGTTCGCAGCGACCAAGCATGTTGCCGCCATCTGCGCCGCCCCGTTTATCCTGGGCGAGCTTGACCTGCTCGAGGGACGCCACGCCACATGCTTCCCCGGCTTTGAGAAGAGCTTCCCCGAGGGCGCCTATACCGGCGACAAGGTCACACACGACGGCAACATCATCACCGCCAGCGGCATGGCCCAGTCGCTCCCCTTTGCGCTTGAGCTGCTGCGTACGCTCGCCGGCGACAAGGCTGTCGAGAAGGTTGCCGAGGGCATTCAGCTATGATTTTGGCTTCGCAATCACCGCGCCGCATCGAGTTGATGCGCGAAGCGGGCTACGACATCCGCGTCATTCCCGTTGACATCGACGAGACTCCTTTTGATGACGAGGCCCCGCTTACGCTTGTCGAGCGCTTAGCTCGCGCTAAGGCTGCCGCCGTTGCCGCCGAGCACGCCGATCCTAGCGAGCTGACCATCGCGGCCGACACCATCGTCACCTTCGATGGCAAGATTTTAGGTAAGCCGGCAAACGAGGACGAAGCCCGCACCATGCTCCACGAGCTCTCGGGGCGCACGCACCAGGTCGCAACCGGCGTCTGCATCGTTAGAGCCGGAGACGTCACAGCCCCGCATGCCGCCGAGAGCCTGTCGTTTGTCGATGTGACCGACGTGACGTTCTATGAGCTCACCGACGAGCAGATTGAGCGCTACGTCGCCTCGGGCGAGCCCATGGACAAAGCCGGCGCCTACGGCATCCAGGGCGTCGGTGGGCGCATGCTCGTGCATGATATTTCGGGCGACTTCTACAACGTGGTGGGCCTGCCCATCGCTCGCGTCGCGCGCGCAATTCAAAAACTATCGTAATTGCATCTGGCGCTGGGTATCCCCCAGCGCCTACAATTTCGACGTACCGTACGGATCCCGACCGGGCATAAGGCCCGGCGGAAAACCGATAGGAGTAAAACATGGATACACTGCTTGAGGCCATTGACGTTTGCGATGTCGATGGCTTTTGCTTTGGCAACTATACGGACGAGGAGGCCGGCACCGGTTGCACCGTAATCGTGGCACCCGAGAGCGCCACCGGCGGTGTTGACGTTCGCGGTGGAGCCCCGGCATCGCGCGAGACCGATTTGCTGCGCCCCGAGAACACCGTGGACAAGGTCCACGCCGTCTGCCTTTCGGGTGGATCGGCCTTTGGTCTGGAGGCCGCAAGCGGCGTCGCCCGCGAGCTCGAGAGCCGCGGCATCGGCTTGCCCGTCGGCCCCACGCAGGTGCCCATCGTGTGCTCCAGCTGCATCTTCGACCTCGCTTTTGGCGACCCCACCGTGCGCCCCGACATCGAGGCCGGCATCGCCGCCGTGCGCGAGGCGCTCGACAATACCCCCGCAACACTCGAGCAGGGCAATGTGGGCGCCGGCACGGGTGCCACCGTCGGAAAGCTCATGGGGCCCGCCACCTGCATGAAGGCCGGCCTTGGCGCTGCCGCCGTGGCGCTCGGTCCCGTTAAGGTAGGCGCCGTGGTTTCGGTCAACGCCTGTGGCAACGTCGTCGACCCCTTCACCGGCGAGTGGGTTGCCGGTATGCGCGCCGCAGCCGATAGCGACCAGATCGTCGACATGGAGCTCGCTGCCTTTGCTGCCGCCGGATCTATGCAGATGCCGCTCGACCGTACCAACACCACCATCAGCTGCATCGTCACCAATGTAGAGCTCACCAAGGCCCAGGCCACCAAGGTGTCCCAAATGGCCGCAGACGCCTATGCACACGCCATTCGCCCCACGCACACCACCAACGACGGCGACACCATCTACACCCTCGCCAGCGGCAAGCTGGGAGCCCAGGCAAGCGCCACCGTGCCCCTGGACCTGTTGGGCATGCTCGCCGTAAGGGCCCTACAGACCGCCATCGTAAACGGAGCCAAAACCGCCAAAACCTCCCACGGAATCCCGGGTGCCGCGAAGTAACCTTACTCGACCGGTTGCCCGGTGGGTCTTGGTTATGTTTGCTGCTCTACAGTCCCATGCAAGACGAAGGCCACATTAAGTGGCCTTCTTTGCATGCGGAACTCGCGACAAACGTAATGCCCGCCCGTCCCCGACCGACTACCAACTAAGATCTTTTCAGCCCAGGCCCCTGTGTACCGCGCGTCGAAGATCTTCAAATTCACCTATCTGACAATCGATTTATAGCAGAGGCCCCTTGGCCTTTAGTTTGATACAAGTTCCGCACGAGCCGGAAAGCACTTAATGTGCTTTCCGTGCGAGCAGGACTGTTCGCAGTATCAAACTAAAGGCCAAGGGGCCCAGTCAACCTATCAGCAGCGATTACTCAGCAGTTAGTTGAATTTGAAGATCTTTGAGGCAAGATGGTATAGGCCGAGTGTGGTTTTGTCTCCGGCCCGTCCACGCAAGTTGGTAAAGAAACCGACCACGCCGTAGCGAGCGCGACGATACATGCGCTCGTCGTACTCCTTCAGGTCCTTCCACAGCGTCTTCAGGCGCTCATCGGCACAATCTTCCTCGGAAAGCTTGGTGAGCACCGAGCAAATCGCCATCATCATGGTGAAGTAGCCCATCATGTACGAACGCAGACGCGAGGACTCAACGTCCTGGTACAGGTGGAACGATTCCATCATGATGCGCGTTACGCGGAACTGCTGACCCAGGCGCTTGACCATCGTGGCCTCATTGACGCTCTGGCCCTCGCGACCGATAAAGTAGCGATAGAGGTCGATGTCGGCGTAGTACATGGTCTTGCAGCGCGGCAGCGGCACGTATGCGTAGATATTATCCACGTAGAACGTGTGTGCCGGCATAGGTAGATTGGACTCGCGCAGTACATCGGTGCGATAGCACAGGCTGTGCATGAGCAGGTTCTGATCGGGACGGAAGTGTCCGATCTGGTCCCAAGAGAAAATCTTTTTGCGCGGCAGGGCAAACTTGTAGCCAATCGCGGTATGCGTGCCCTCGTAAACCTTCTCGTACACGTAGTTCGAGATAAACAGGTCGACGCGCTGGTCGCGCTCCTCAAAGCCACGCAGAATCGACAGCATGGTCGAAAGCGCCGCACCGTCGAGCCAGTCGTCCGAGTCGACAACCTTGTAATAGGTGCCCTGTGCCTCGCGCAGACCCGAGAGGACGGCGATACCGTGGCCGCCGTTCTCCTGGTGCACCGCGCGGATGATTCCAGGATAACGGGCCTCCCACTCATCGGCCTTGGCGGCCGTCTCGTCCTTGGAGCCGTCGTCCACCACGATGATCTCATAGAGCCGATAGTTCTGGCTGAGCAGGG
>CAJJYO010000072.1 GCA_905197385.1 uncultured Collinsella sp. | reverse complement strand
GTCGTCGTGCGCGCCATCAGCGACAAGCCCTGCGCCGAGGGCCGGGTCGTCGACTACAACACCTTCGAGAAGAAGGCCGCCTGCGACTGCGCCCGCATCGCCGCGCGCATGGTTAAGCTTTAGGCCCTGCGCGCCGGGCCCCTTCTTTATGTTGGGACCCCGGCGCGCCGGGGCCCTTTCCAAAGCGAAGTGTCGAGCCGAAGTGTTGAGCGTCGGCCCTGAATGTTCAATGGCCGTTGTTTTCTGCCCCTCAAGTGGTGGACTTTTCCTCGGAGCTGTTGATTCCCCCACGCGCCCCCTTCCGTTCTCTGTTCTCCCCTTATACTCCTTGTACGAGGAGGTAAGAAGTCATGGACAAGACCACACAGGACAGCTTGGCAAAGAAACCCGTCGACATGAGGGACAGGATTCTCGAGCATCTCGAGGCCCTCACCTCCGCCGTCTCGCTCGACGACCTTGCCCGTCTGTCCACCTCCGACATCGCCGAGACGCTCATCATCTCCAGGAGCCTGGCGAGCCAGTACCTCAACGACCTTGTTCGCGCCGGTCTTGTGGTTAAGGTGGCGGGCAGGCCTGTCCGTTATTTTCATCGCCGCGCGTTCCAGAAGCGTTTTCAGGTAAAGCTCTCTGCAAGCGAGTACGCCTCGCTCGCCGACCTCATCCAGGCGACGGGAATCGCCGATCACCGCGACTTCGCGCGTGCCGTGGGCTTCGACATGAGCCTCAGCTCCGTTGTCGAGCAGTGCAAGCCTGCGGTTCAGTACCCTCCGTTTGGCCTGCCCATCCTCTTGAGCGGCGGCGTGGGTGTCGGTAAGTCTTTCCTTTCTCGCCTTGTGTACGAGTACGGCAAGAACCAGGGCTTGCTGTCCCGCGACTCCTCCTATGTGCGCATCGACTGCGCCGGGGTCCCGGACGCCGCCTCGTTCAACGGGCTTCTTGACGAGTCGATCGCGAAAGCGCGCGGGGGTGTGGTCTTTGTCAACGGCATCGAGGCACTCTCTCCCTCTGCGATGGAGCACTGCCTTGCGACGGCCCTCGGGCTCGATGCCTCCCAGGATGCGCCGCGCGCTCGCCTCGTTCTTTCGACGACGCTTTCCGCCGATGACCTGAAGGTTTCCTCGGCCTACAGCAAAATGCCCATCTGTGCCCGCGTCCCCTCACTCAAGGAGCGGACCCCCGAGGAGCGCGAGGATCTCATCTTGAGCTTCCTGCGCAGCGAGGGGTGCCGAATCGGTTCTGATGTGAAGATCAGCCGCGGCGCATACCGCTGCCTCGTGAACGCGGACTTTTCCGATAACATCGCCGGCTTGCGCGCCTGCGTGACGAACTGCTGCGCCAAAGCGTTCCTCAATCGCGAGGGCGACTACGTCGTCGTTCGCCCGTATCTTCTTCCCAGCGGGCTCCTCTCCTCCGCGCAGATCGATCAACAGCCCGACGATGGCGTTCTGATCGACGCGTCTCTGGATGCCGCCGAGAGCACAGGGCCGGTCGAGCAGGCGCTCGATGCCCTGTGCTCCCTCGATGAGCGATTCTGCGCCGGGGAGCTCTCTGTCTCCGAGCTTGTCTCGCAAGCTGTCTCCGCTGTGCGCGGCGTTGAGGATCACTTGATCTTCGGCCGCGGCGTTACCTCCTCGAGGTCGCGCGCCTTCGAGCGCGTCGTGGGCGCGGTCCTTGCCGACGCAGGCTCTTCTTATGGCATCGAGCTTTCGAGGAAGGTCGCTTTTCTACTGGCCCAGGAGATTTGCCTGCAGTTGTGGCCGGGTATCGGCCTGGCTAAGCGAAAGTCTGCCTGTGCGGAGCAAATCTCCCATCTCCTCGGTGCCGTGACCTCCGAATTGCCGTTTGCCTCGAGTGTCTCCGATCAGGTCGCCGCAGACGTGGAAGGGGCGCTGGGAATCTCGCTCGATCACTTCACGAAGACGCTTCTGACGCTGTGCGTCGCATCGGAGTCTCGCGATGCGAAGGCCCTTCGGACGCTCTGCGTCATCTTGTCCCACGGCTACTCAACGGCGACGAGCATCGCCGACGCGGCGAACCGTATGCTCGGCATGCATGTGTACGAGGCTGTCGACATGCCCTACGACCAGCAGCTGAAGGACATCGTCGGTCCGCTCCAGCGCCTCGTCGACCGCCATTCCTACTGCACCGGGGTCGTGTTCCTCGTCGACATGGGCTCCTTGGAGGAGGCCTATAAGGCCCTCGAGAACGTTACCGACTCCACTATCGGCGTGGTGAATAACGTCTCTACCGGTCTTGCGCTCGAGATCGGGGTCGGGCTGCTCGGCGGCAAGTCCATCGCCGAGGTTCTTGGCGATGCGACCGCCGCGTGCGTGACGCACTGCAAGGTGATCGAGCGCGTCAACCGTGAGGACGCCATCGTCTTCTGCTCCGAGTCCGGGGTCGACGCCGCGGAGAGGATACGCCAGCTCGTCTCGCAGAGCCTCCCGCGCACCATAGGCGCGCGCCTGCTCACGAGGCCCTTCAAGCAGCTCGTCGCGAACGGGTCGAACGACGCCGTTTTCTCCGAGCACCGCGTCTGCGCCGTCATCGGCACGGGAGACCCCGGGGTCGCCTCCATCCCCTTCGTCGCCCTCGAGGACATCATGTCGACGGCGTCCGCCTCTAAGGTCGATGCCGTGTTCGGCAGGTGGCTTGACGCTTCCGAGCTCTCTTCTTTCCACGAGAAGCTGCTCTCGAACATGACGCTGCAGAACGTCATCCGCTCCATCACCATCCTCGACCCGGAGCGGCTATTCCACGAGATCGAGAGCGCCGTGCACGAGCTTCAGCGCAGGACAGGCGAGAAGATCGGCAGCAACGCCATCATTGGGCTCTACGTCCACCTCTGCTGTCTCGTCGAGCGCCTTGTTACCAGAAACCCCATTGAGACCTACGTTGGCCAGGACCGCTTCGAGGAGGAGCGTGCCGATTTCATCGAGTCCTTCAGGCAGAGCTTCTCGAGCATCTCGACGCGCTATCGCGTAGAGGTTCCCGTAAGCGAGATCGCATATGTCTTCGACTACATAAGCGTGAGCGCCGCCCCGGCGCGAGAAGAGCGCCTCGGCTCCACGGACCTCCTGCTCGACGAGTGCCCTTCCCCGCGCCGCCGCAAGCTGACTGCGCGTCCTCAATAATCCGATAACCCCTTGCCCGGCGCGAATCCGGATAGCGCCGAGGCAGTACCGAACGTAAAACTTCATTTGATAGGAGCAAACATGAGTGTTGTTATGGCACGAATCGACAATCGCCTGCTTCACGGCATCATCGTGACGCAGTGGGCCCCGGTGTCGGGCGCGACCCGAGTCATGGTCATCGACGACAAGGTCGCCGGCGACGAGGTCCTGAAATCCACTATGAGGATGGCGCGCCCCGCGGGCATGGCCGTCTCGATCATCTCCGAGGAGACCGCGCTCAAGAACTTCGCGGCGGGCAAGTACGACCGCGAGAAGGTCTTTGTCATCGCCAAGGAGCCCGAGACGATCCTTCACCTGGTCGAGTCGGGCATCGAGCTCCCGTCGCTGATCGTCGGCGGCTCGCTCGTCAAGGAGGGCGGCGTCCAGCTCACCCAGCGCGCCTATGCCTCCGCCGAGAACGTCCAGAGCTACAAGGCGCTCATCGCCCGCGGCGTCAAGGTGACGGCACAGTTCGTGCCCGCCGACAAGCCCGTCTCCGTCGCCGACCTCATCTAAGGAGGGATCATGGTCAACTTCACTATCCTGCAAGTCGTCCTTTTGACCCTGCTGGCCTTCATCAAGCACGTGGACTACTACGGCATCCCGATGATCTTCGTCAACTATGCCGTCTTCTGGGGCCTTATCACCGGCGTCGTCATGGGCGACTGGCAGACCGGCCTCGTCATCGGCGGCACCATCCAGCTCATGCAGCTCGGCGTCGCGGGCTTCGGCGGCTCGTCGATTCCCGACTACGGCACGATGGCCATCATCGCCACCGCCTACGGCGTGACCCTGGGCGCGGACACGGGCCTCGCCATCGGCCTGCCGGTCGGCATGCTCGGCATCCAGCTCGACGTCATCGTCAAGATCCTCAACGGCTTCGTCGTCGAGAAGTCCCAGAAGTTCTGCGACGAGGGCAAGTTCAAGCAGATGAACGCCATCCTGTGGGTCTGCCCCGTGCTCTTCGGCCTGTGCGCCGCCCTGCCCGTCTTTGTCTCCGTGACCCTCGGCCAGCCCGCCGTCAACTGGCTCCTCGAGGTTATGCCCCAGTGGTTCCTTTCCGGCCTCACCCTCGCCGGCAAGATGCTCCCGGCCGTCGGCATCGCGATGCTGCTGCGTTACATGCCCACTGGCAAGTACTTCCAGTACCTGCTCGCCGGCTTCTTCCTCTCGGCCTTCCTGAACGTGCCCATCATCGGCGCCGCCATCGTCGGCGTTGCCCTCGCGATCGCGTTCTACCAGCGTGCCGAGAGGGACACCGAGCTCGCCGCCCACGCTTCCGCAGACGCCTTCATCGGAGAGGATGAGTAACCATGGAAAACGAGAACATCACCGCCGTCGCCGAGGGCAAGCCCTCCGGCTACAAGGTCACCAAGAAGGACCTGCGCAACGCGAACTGGCGCTGGCTCATGAGCGTGTGCACCTTCAACTACCAGACCCAGCAGGGCGCCTCAGTCGCCTACGCCCTCTCGCCGGTCCTGAGGAAGATCTACACGAACGACGAGGACTATAAGCAAGCGCTCAACAACCACTTCCGCTACTACAATACCCAGCCTTGGCTCGCCGCCATCATCCTCGGCGCCTGCGTGGCCATGGAGGAACGCGACGGCCTAGCGGCGGCGGACGCCGTCCAAGACCTGAAGATCGGCACCATGGGACCGCTCGCCGGCGTCGGCGACTCCCTGCTCATGACCATGATCCCGACCATCATGGGCTCCATCGCCGCCTACATGGCCATCGAGGGCAACCCCGTGGGAGCCGGCATCTGGTTCGCGCTCATCCTGGCCATCTTCTGGGTCCGCATGCACGCCCTCGAGTTCGGCTACAAGCAGGGCGTGAAGCTCGTCACCGACTTCAGCGAGAAGCTTCCCAACCTCACTGCCGCCGCCTCCGTGCTCGGCCTCACCGTGGTCGGCTGCCTCATCGCCTCGGTCATCGGCGTCACCTGCCCGATTAGCTTCAGCTTCGGCGACGTCTCGATGGAGATTCAGCCGCTGCTCGACAAGATCCTGCCTGCCATGATCCCCGCCGCCATCACGGGAAGCGCGTATTACCTTCTTACCAAGAAGAACGCGAGCATGACGGCCCTCATCCTCGTGGTGATCGTCCTCGCGATGGTCGCCTCCGCCGCCGGCATCCTTGCCTAGCTTCGACCCAAGAGATTGGTGAATCAATGAGAAAGATAGTTGTGGCGAGCCATTCCCTTCTCGCCCAGGGCTTCAAGGACACCCTCGAGTTCCTTACGGGTAAGAACGACGCCGTCAACGCCGTGTGCGCCTACGTGAACGACAACGGCGAGGGGCTCGACGCGGCGGTCGAGGCGGCTCTTTCGGGCACTGACGAGGTCGTCGTCCTCACCGACGCGCTCGGCGGCAGCGTGAACCAGCGCTTCTCCCGCTTCGCCTCCGACCGGATCCACGTGATCGCGGGTGTCAACCTCCCGCTCGCCATGACGGTCGCGCTCGCGCGCCCCGACGAGAAACTCGACTTCGACGCCCTCGTCGACGAGGCGCGCCAGCAGATCGTCTACGTGAACGGTGCCAGTTCCGCCGAGTGCGAAGACGACGAATAGAGGAGGTCGACGATGAGAGAGTTCCTTAAGGACGTGTGGATGCACGGCGGTGAGGAAAGCCGCGCCATCACCCCCGAGAACATCACGGGCGAGAAGGGCCGTGCCGCCATGTCGGCCAGCCACCTCGGCGTCGGGCGCAAGGGCTCGTGCTGCGTGCCCCTTGAGTCCGGCGAGACCATCACGCTCGCGGACATCGAGGGCCCCGGCATCATCCGCCACATCTGGATGACCGTCCCCGACAAGACCGCCGCCGGCAGCTTCGTCATGCGCGACCTCGTGCTGCGCTTCTACTGGGACGACGAGGAGACCCCCTCGGTCGAGTGCCCTGTCGGCGACTTCTTCTGCAACGGCTTCGGTGAGCGCGCCATCGTCAACTCGATGCCCATCTGCGTGAACCCGACGGGCGGCATGAACTGCTACTTCGAGATGCCTTTCAGGAAGCACGCCAAGGTCACGCTTACGAGCGAGCACCCCGGGTTCATTAAGTACATCTTCTACACGTTCAACTACGCGCTCACCGACGTGCCGGACGACGCCATGTACTTCCACGCCCGTTTTAACCGCGAGCGCAGCACCCGCAGGGGCGTCGACTACACCGTGCTCGACGGCGTGCGCGGTAAGGGCTACTACGTCGGCACCTACATGGCCCTGTGCGCCCTGGAGCGCTATTGGTGGGGCGAGGGCGAGATGAAGTTCTTCCTCGACGGCGACGAGGAGTTCCCCACGGTCACCTCGACGGGAGCCGAGGACTACTTCGGCGGTGCCTGGGCCTTCCTCGACAGGCCGCCCCACGCGCTGCCCGAGGCGCAGTGCTTCAACACGCTGTTCGCCGGCTACCCGTACCGCTCGACGCGCGACGCCACGCGCGACCGCTTCAGCGCGGGCAAGCCGAACCCGAACCCGATGCTCGCGACCAACGACGACGCGCTGCCCAGGCACGGCCTCTACAGGTGGCACCTTCCCGACCCGATCTCGTTCAAGGAGGACCTGCGCGTGACGTTCCAGGACCTCGGCAACGACGACATCAAGCTCTACGAGCGCGAGGACGACATCTCCACCGTCGCCTACTGGTACCAAAGCGAGCCGCACGCCGTGCTCGCCCCGTTTGCCGCAAGGCAGGACCGCGTGCCCAGGTAGGGTCGCCTCGAAACAAGCCAACGTTATGGGCGCCCGCGGTTGACCATGACTGCGGGCGTCCCTTTGTAAGGAGGATCACATGAGCGAAAAGCAAATGAGGCTCGGCGCCCTCGAGGCCGGCGGGACCAAGATGGTCTGTGCCGTGGTGTCCGGCGACGGCGAGGTTCTCGACCGTATGGAGACCCCGACGCTTACGCCCGCCGAGACCGTCCCACAAATGGTCGAGTGGTTCACCGCCCGCGATGTGAACGCGTTGGGCATCGGCGCCTTCGGCCCGACCTGCGTCGACCCCAACGATGAGCGCTACGGTTCCATCCTCCAGACGCCCAAGCTCGCGTGGCGAGGCTATGGTCTTCGCGCCGCGTTCGCCGACGCCCTCGGGATTCCGGTGGCCTACGACACGGACGTGAACGTTGCCTGCCTCGGCGAAGTGGTCTTCGGCTGCTGCAAGGGGCTCGAGGACGCCGTCTACGTGACCATCGGCACCGGCGTGGGCGCGGGCGTCATGTGCGCGGGCAGGCTCCTTCACGGCATGCTGCACCCCGAGGCCGGCCACATGCTGGTAAGGATTCGTCCCACCGAGGAGGGACGCTGCGTCTGCCCGAGTCACGCGAGCTGTCTCGAGGGCCTCGCCTCCGGCCCCGCCATCGCCGCGCGCTGGGGAAAGCCCGCGGCCGAGCTCGCGGACAACGCTGAGGTGTGGGCGC
>CAJJYO010000071.1 GCA_905197385.1 uncultured Collinsella sp. | reverse complement strand
CCGGACCACATAGGCGGTCCCGCGGCAATCGTCACATGGGCGCCCGACGCCAACAGCGCCGCTGATACCACGACCACAGCCCAAAGCACGCCGCATGCCGCCGTCGCACCAACCATCGCCGCACGCCGGGCTGCGTGCCCCGATACCTCCATCGGGCACGGCATGAGCGGCTCGGCGCGAAGCGAGCGGGCAACATTTTGCGCATAGTGGTCGCAAAATGCCGAGAGCGCCGCCTCCACCGCAGCCGGCTCGGGACGATCTTCCTGATGGCAGGACAGGCAGGCCATCACCACATCGAACAGCTGAGCGTCGACAAACGCCAGCGCATCGCGCAAATCCTCGGAATTTGGATCGAGCCCCAGCTGCTGAGCCTGTTCGGCCGCGGCAAGTGCCACATCGGGCTCGCGTCGCAGCAGCTGCGTCAAGTCGCAGCCGGGCGCGTGGGCGCCGACGGGATAATCGGGCAGCGTATCCATCTTGAGGCGATAGGGGCTGGCGATATCGCGCGTCTTTTTGCGCGAGCCCGAAGTACCCGATGCACCCGGCGCCACTTCGTACGGCGCGACACCGGCGATGAGCTCGTAGACCGTACTCGCCGCTGCATAGACATCGATCGCCGGCGACATGCGAAGCATGCGCAGGTCGGGGATATCGTCGGTGAGCATCTCGGGCGGGGCGTAGGCCACCGTCGCACGGCGCAACGTGGCATAGCGTTCGGTAAACGACGCCTTGCCGCCGGTGCCGGCCACCGCAGAGGCGGGCTCGAGCGCCAGCGACGAGCCAAAATCGATCAAGCACAGGTCGAAGGTGCCTTCGGCAAGCTGTCGGTCGAGCGGCAGGCGCGCCGTGCGCACCATAATATTAGCGGGTGAGATATCGCGATGGACAAAGCCCTCGCCCACCAGGCTCATACGGCAGAGCAGATCGAACAGGTCGCGACCCAGACGCGCCGCCACAAGCGGCGACAGGCGTCCGGCATCGTCCACGGCAAGTCGCGAACGCAAGCGGGCAAGCGTCTCGCCCTCGACCCATTCCATGACAATTGCAGGCACACCGTCGACCTCGCCCCAGCCATAGAGGCGGGGAAAGCCCTTAAGGCCCGAAAGGGCGCGATGGCATTCGTATTCCTCGCGAAACGCCGCCTTGAACTTGGCGACCAGCGCCTCGTGAGCGGCATCGTCGTCGAACTCATCGCGCGCCGGCAAGATGAGCTGCTTGAGCGCCACGGCCTCGCCTTGGGCGTTGACAGCACGCGTCACGCGGCCGATACCGCCACGGCGCATGGTGGCATCGTCGGCAAACAGCATCGTAAAACGACGCAGATAGGCAGGCAGTTCGTCCTGACCGAGCGCAATGGCCGGCTCAAACCCGTCGACACGCGCCAGGCGCAGGCCGACCATGGGATCGCGACCGAGCGATTGTGGTGTGGTGGATGCAAGATCGGTCATCATAGGGCAAGCGCCGCCACGTTATTGTTGAAGTTACCGAGCGCGACGTCATCATCGCCGTAATGGCCGACCCATTGACATAGGTTGGTGTAACAGCCCCACAGATTGGCATACTGCTGATACCACTTTGACCGGGGCGAGAATGTCTGACGACCGAACTCGGCTCGAATGACAAACATCTCCCCGACCAGGCTGTCGCACGGTCTGGGATCTCCCGTAGAGTTATAGGTCGAGACCACGTCATTGGCACGAGAAACATAGCCGTCGAGCATGTTGTACTTGGTCACAAGCCAACTGTGAATGCTCTCTTCTTCAGCAGCGGAAAGGCCACCGGAGTTTGAATCGTTGTCAGTGTTGCCGCCCGTCGAGCCGCCGTTTCCAGACCCTCCGGTAGAGGAACCCGACCCAGAGCCGCCGCCCGAACTCGATGAATCCGAGCCGGGGCCAGAAGTATCCGAGCTACCGGGCTTTCCGGACTGCTGGGCGTCCTGCTCCTTCTGCTGCTCGACCTTATTCACCGTTGCCGCCACGCTATTGTTGGACAACCGATCGATGATCTTGGTGTTGGTGAGCACGATGGTTTTGCCATTGGCAAGCGTGACTTCGTTGTCCGGGGCCTCGGCGCCGTCCGCATCGTCGGTGCCAAACACAATATGCGCGACCACACTTGCCCAAGCATATCCAGTCGTGGTACCCAGATCACTTTTGACCTCATGCCCCACGCGCGGTTCGCGTGCGGCATGCGCCTGCATCATGGACGGCACGGTCATGCCATAGGCAGAAACGCCAGCCATGACCAGCACCAGCGAGCACGACAGCAGCACGTACGCCCGCGGCGCCAAGCCCAGTCGGCGTCGCATGCGCACCGCGGCGCCGCGCTTTGTCTGAGTGCCACCGGGCCGCATGCGTTCTCCTCCAAGAAAAACACGCCGCTCAGAAGCGGCGCATTCATTCAAATCCATATTTGAGTGTATCAGCGAACCCAAAAGGTTGCGCAACGAATGGGCAAATACGAGGTGCAGACGGACCCATCCACGCGATAAGCGGATGAAAAGCAGGTTTGTTGCACAACAAATGAATGAACGCGTGCCCAATTATGAGCGCCCCGTGCGGCAGACCGACGGGACATGCCGCGGAGCTGACGCCGCCTAGATCGCGCGACGGGCCTCGATGGCGCGGCCAAGCGTAAGCTCGTCGGCATACTCCAAGTCGCCGCCCACGGGAAGGCCGCTTGCCAGACGCGACACCTCGACGCCCAACGGCTTGATGGTACGGGCCAGATAGCTCGCCGTGGTCTCGCCCTCGATGTTGGGGTTGGTGGCGATGATGACCTCGTGGATGTCCTCGTGGCCCAAGCGTGCCAGCAGCTCTCGAATGTGCAGCTGCTCGGGGCCAATCTTGTCCATGGGACTGATCACGCCGCCCAATACGTGGTAGAGGCCGTGGTAGCTGCCCGTGCGCTCGATCGCCTGGACATCGCGCGGCTCGCCCACCACACAAATGCGAGTGGTATCGCGCATCGGGTCCTGGCAGATGGAGCACTCGTCGGCCGTGGCGTAGTTAAAGCAGCGGCTGCAAAAGTGGACCTCCTGCTTGACCTCCAGGATGGCCTCGGCCAGGCGGCGCGCCTCCTCGGCATCGGCCTCGAGCAGGTAATAGGCGATGCGCTGGGCCGACTTGGGACCAATGCCCGGCAGACGGCCCAGCTCATCGAGCAGTTTTTGCAGACTGTGATTCGCACTCATATATATGCGTGTCTTAGAACGGCATGCCCGGAATGTTGAGGCCGCCGGTGATGGCGCCCATCTGCTTGTTGGCGAGCTCGTTGACGCCGCGGACGGCCTCGTTGACGGCAGCCATGATCATGTCCTGCAGCATATCGACGTCCTCGGGATCGAGGGCATCGGGGTCGATGGTGAGGTTGACGAGCTCCATCTCGCCGTTGACGGTCACCTTGACCATACCGCCGCCGGCAGAGGCGTCGACGGTCTGGGACTTGAGGTTCTCCTGCGCGGCGGCAAGCTGCTCCTGCATCTTGCGAGCCTGCTTCATCATCTGCTGCATGTTCATACCGGCCATGATGGCTCCTTTACGTGCGGCCGCGCGACAAGCTGCAAGGGCAGCCGGAGCACGGCGGGACTTTCAAACTCAAAAATCGTACCACGGCGCGGGGCAAGCAAGCGGGGCGGACGTGTTCCCTCAGTCGATATACATGTCCTGGAGTGCAAGCCGCGCCCAAAGATTATGCAAAGTTGAATAATTCGCATCTGCATAATATTGAAAGCTAAATCTTGTAGAGCCGGAATCCGGCATTTTCTGCATCCAGCTAGATAACAAAATGCCGAACCGCTGCTCGAGGCGGCGCTCATGATGGCAGGGTATAATTTGATTGTCACAGACAGCAATTTGGAGGTGCCCCATGAATGCCCCCGACGTGCTCCAAAACATCCGCTCAAAACACCCCGTTGCATATGTGGTTCTCTATCTCTTTGTCGGCTGGGCATTACTGGTTATCATCACCCATGCTATAGCCTTTGGAGCAGAACTACTGATAGCCAGCTCGGACCAGCCCATCGTCAAATGGGAAGCGACCGATGAGTGCACCGACGGAACTCGAACCATTTACTACAACAGCCCGTCCCTCTACCAAGAGTTCAAGGTCAAGATAAAGGACTCCAAGATTGTCGATGCCGAACTAGGCGCTTTCTTGACAATCGGAGCAACCGTCAACGCCGAGCAAGTCGAGCACACGGACAGCCATGCGACGTATCGTATCGACCTCAGCATCCTAGGCCGACCGTCACGCATCTGCCTGCTCGAATGCGAGACACGCGGCACCACGCTACACATGTCCGAAATTCAAATGCGCCCGGACAAGGGGTCCTCTTCTTGAGCAGTATACCCGCCTGCGCAGCTACTCCACCGGCTTGAAGATGGTGGCCTGACCGAAGACGCTGCGGATGAGGTCTTTGGCCTCGTCCTCGGTCTGCGGGATGCTCGGGGCTGCACCCTGATGGCCGAAGGGGCTGCCCGCACCGGGGTTGGACTCCCAAGGAGCTGCAGGAGCGTCCTCCTCTTTGGGGGCAGTTGCAGCGGACTTGGGCGCGGACGCCGCACCCGGCACGTCGAACGGAGGCAGATCGTCCCCGCTCGCATCGCCAGCGAAGCCGCCGACCATAGCGTCGTCGTAGGGCACCTGCTCGGATTCCCACGGCGCGGGCTGCGCGACAGGCTGAGCCGTGGGGGCAGCCGAGCGCTCGGGCGCACGGGGTGCGGGCTCGGTCGGGAGCTTACCCGTGGCAGGAGCGCCGGCGGGGTTGTCGGAGCGTAGCCAGGGGGCTTTGCCCAGGTCAGACGACTTGGGCGCGGGCGAGACGGGCTTGGGCGCGGGTGTCGGAGCAGCCGGTTTGGACGCCGCGGGCTTAGGCGCCGACGGGGTCGATGCCGCTACCGGTGTCGCTTGCTGCTGCGGCGCGCTGGCGCTCGAGGATACAGGGGCCGCCGAGGACACGGGTTGCGGGTCCGCAGATGCCGCAGCCCGTGCAGATGGAGAATGCTCCTCATGTTGAGGAGCCGGCGTGCCACCCCCATCCAGGACATAGTCGACGGTACGACGACCGAAGACCGCACAGACCGTCGGCAGGACCACCGACTGCGTATCGGCGCGACCGAGCATCTTGATGGCAAAGGTCGAGCCCGCAGGGAACGAGACGGTGAGCTTGGAGCCGTCGTCGGCCGTGGCGCGGGCGTTGAGCAAAAGCCCTGCGTAGGAAGCCTGACGCGCCTTGACACGCTCGACAACCTCGGCCCATTTGCGCTGCAGCTCTCCGGCATCCTCGACCGCGGGCGTCTCGGCAGCACCGGCGGCGGCAACCTGGGCGGCATTGTTGGGCTGGGGCTTAGGTGCCGGAGCGGTGGCAGGCGCGGGGGCCGCAACGGGCTGAGGCGCAGGCGCTGCAGGCTTGGAGACTGACACGGACGCAGAACGGGACGCAGGCTGAGCCGCCGGAGCGGCAGCACCACGGTCCCAAGGCATACCGCCCTGGCGCGCGGACGTAGCAGCGGGGGCAGCGGTCGCCGCAGGAGTAGCGGCTCGGGCACCCGAGATCAGCGTCGGCTGCTGGACAGCGGGTGCGGATGCAGCAGGCGCACTCGCTTGAGCAGCAGCCACGCTCGCCGGCACGGCGGCGGTGGCAACCATGGCCTCCAGGCGTGCCACGCGCTCGGCCAATGCCTCAATCGTTAAATCAGCCTCGGGACGCGCCAGGCGCGTGCAGGCGATCTCGAGCACCAGGCGCACGTCGCTAGCGCCCCTCATCTCCAACGCGGCATCGTCGAGCACCGTCAGCACACGAGCCAGGCGGTCGGCAGGATGCTCGCCAAAGGCAGCGGCCTCGGCAGCAAGCGCCTCGGCCTGCTCGGAGCCGCCCTCAAACAACTCGGCACGGGCACCGGCAACGCAGGCAACATACACGTCGCGCACGTGCGCCACCAGGTCGCGCGTCAGTTCCAGCAGATCGTTACCTTCCTCGACCTGCGCGCGAATAAGCCCATACAGCTCGGCAACATCGCGATCGGCAATGGCACGGGAAAACTCGCCCAGAATCTGGTCCGAAACCTCGCCTAAAAGCGAGCGGGCGTCGTCCGCATGCACAGAACCGTTGCCAAAGACGCTCAGCTGCTCCAGCGTGGACAACGCGTCGCGCATGCCGCCCTTTGCATGGCGCGTCACGATAGCCAGCGCCTCGTCGTCGTAATCGAAGCCCTCCTGCTCGCACACGTATGCCAGGCGATGCTCGATATCCTCGTTGCCGATACGGTGGAAATCGAAGCGCTGGCAGCGCGAGAGGATGGTCTCCAGAATCTTTTGCGGGTCGGTGGTGCACAGCACAAAGATCACGTGCGCCGGCGGCTCCTCAAGCGTCTTGAGCAGCGCGTTGAACGCCGCCGTCGTGAGCATGTGGACCTCGTCGATGATATAGATCTTGTACTTGCCGCGCACCGGGGCAAAGTTGACGGAGTTGATGATCTCCTCGCGCACGTTGTCCACGCCGGTACGGCTTGCAGCATCGAGCTCGTAGACATCGGGGTGGTTGCCCTCGGCGATGAGCTCGCACTCCTCGCAAGTACCGTCGGGCATGCAGCCGCTTGCACCCTCGGCGCGCGCCGCCTCGGCATTGCGGCACAGTAGCGCCTTGGCCAGAATGCGAGCCATGGTGGTCTTGCCCGTGCCGCGCGGTCCGCAGAACAGGTAGGCGTGGGACAGGCGCCCCTCGGTGATGGCGTGCTCGAGCGTCGAGACGATATGCTGCTGGCCCACCACAGAGTCGAAGGTGAGCGGGCGATACTTTCGGTACAACGATTCCATGGGTGCTCCCCCGGGTATACTGAGTCTTGTTGCCGCGACGGCCAAGCGGTCGCACGGCATACTGCATTCATAATAACCCGTACGGCGAGCCCGCCGCGATAGGAGTCCAAAGAGCATGGCAGACGCAGAGAGCAACCTCGTTCCCTCCGAAGCAGCCGACCAGGTCGAGGTCGCGCTCGAGAAGCAGGCCGCAGCCGACGACGGCATCCTGTACCTCAACGAGTACCAGTACGAAAACGACCTGGTCACCGACTTCGCCCGTCTGGTCGCCTCGCCCAGGCGTCGCGGCTCGCTGTATGTCGCCGCGGCAATTGCCGCGCTCATCGGCATCGGCATGCTGGTGGCCGGCGGCAACTGGATCAAGTTTGGCGTCGTCCTGATCGTATTCGGCGCCTTTTTGGCCTGGTGGAGCAAAAACCTGCACCACACCCTCGCCCGCGACTTTATCGACGCCGTTGAGGCCGACGAGTCAATGGGTGGCCGCTATCGCCGCGTCGCCGCCAACGAGGACGGCCTGATGGTTTGGGGCAAGAGCGGCAAGTCACAGTTCTTCCCGTTTGACAAGCTCGACCACGTACTCGACGGCGAGCGCATCTTTGTGGCCATGTTCGCCGACCAGGGCGTGACGATCCCCAAGGACACCTTCGTCCGTGGCGATGCCGAGCAGTTCGGCCCCTTCCTCAAGGCCCGCATCAACAAAAAACTCCGCATCGAGACCAAGCGCAAGAAGATGAAGGCAGAAAAGGCCGCTGCCGAAGCCAAACAGGGCGACAAGCCCCAGGACAACAAGGGCAAGCAGCGCAAGCAGAAGAAGAACAAGAAGAAGCGCTAGGCCGGACGCAGGGTCCAGACCCCAGACGGAGCTTAAATTGAATGTCGCCCACCTGCGCGTGCTACACTAGCAGCATCTATGCCCCCGCGAACGGCTCGGCTCAGCG
>CAJJYO010000070.1 GCA_905197385.1 uncultured Collinsella sp. | reverse complement strand
TGGTGCGCCGGCGCGACGAACTTCTCCATGTAGCACTCGCCGTCGCCAAAAACGGCCTCGCCCTCGGCACGCGCCTCGATGAACGCCTTTGCCGCATCTTCCACGCGCTCGACCTTACGAATGCCGCGACCACCACCGCCTGCACGCGCCTTAATAAGCACGGGGCAGCCAATGCGCTCGGCCTCGGCCGTTGCCTCCTCGGGGCTTTTGAGCAAATCGCAGCCCGGCACGATGGGCACGCCCGCCGCGGCAGCCGTTCGACGCGCGGCGTCCTTGTCGCCCATGCTATCGATCACCTCGGCCGAAGGACCGACAAACGCCAGGCCATACTTGTCGCAGTCGCGCACGAAGCTCGCCTTCTCGGAGAAAAAGCCATAGCCGGGATGAATTGCCTTGGCGCCCGACTTTACGGCACAGGTGAGCACGGCATCGTCGTTGAGGTAGCTCTCGGCAAGGCGCGGACCGCCGATGCAATACGCCTCGTCGGCAAGCTGCACGTGCAGCGCGTCCGCATCGGCCGTGGAATAGACGGCGACGGTTTTGATGCCCATATCGCGGCACGCGCGGATAACACGGACCGCGACCTCGCCGCGGTTGGCGATGAGCACTTTGTCGAACATGAAGCCTTCCTTAACTTTCGTGCATGAGTGCAAAAGACATATCGGCGCGGCAGCAAACCTCACCGTTGACGCTCGCAGTACCCGTCGCAAAGCGGAACGGCCCGCGCGCACGCGTGATGGAGCACACTAGATCCACCGTGTCGCCCGGGCGCACCGGACGCTTAAAGCGCACTTTATCGAGGCTCGTATAGAACGGCGTCGCGCCGCGCGCCTCCTCATCGCCCATCAGCAGCACGCAGCAGTTCTGGGCGAGCATCTCGCATTGGATCACGCCGGGGACCACCGGGTTTCCCGGAAAATGCCCCTGCAAAAAGTACTCGTCGCCCGTAATCGTGATCTTGCCGTGGGCCTCGTCGCCCACCAGCTCGGCTTCGTCGAGCAAAAGCATCGGCTCTCGATGCGGTAACAGTTCTTTAAGCTCTTCTTTGTTCATGGATATCACCTATCCGATCCTCATGAGGCAGCTGCCAAACTCCACGAGGTCGCCGTCGGCCACGCAGATCTCGAGAACCTCGCCATCCGCCTCTGCCGTCACCTCGTTGAGAACCTTCATGGCCTCGATGATGCAGAGGGTCTCGCCGGCCTTGACCTTAGAGCCCACGTGCACAAACGGCTCGTCGCCCGGCGCCGGGACAGCATAGAAAACGCCGACCATGGGAGCGGTCACCTCGGTGCCCTTGGGCTCCGGTGCGGCGGCAGGTGTCTGCGCGGCGGGCTCCGGTGCGGCAGGCGCGACTGTGGGAGCTGCAACTGGAGCGGCCATAGCGCTCGGCATGGGCATGGGCACGGCAACCGGCTGTGCGGCGCTCGCGCGCTCGAGTTCGACCGCGGTGCCATCGGGCTCCTCAACGCGTACGCGCGTGAGGCCGCGGTCCTCCATAACATCGGCTATCTCGGCAAGTCTTTTGGAATCCATGCTCTAGCTCCTCGTATATCTACGCAGCGCGATGGCGGCGTTGTGTCCGCCAAAGCCCAGGTTGGTCGAAAGCGCCCAGGTAAGGTCAGCGCGAACCGCGCGATTGGGCGTGTAGTCAAGATCGCAGGCGGGATCGGGCGTGTGGTAGTTAATGGTCGGCGGCACCACGCCCTGCTCGAGCGCCATGGCGCAGGCCATGACCTCGATGGCGCCCGTGGCACCGATCATGTGGCCGGTCATCGACTTAGTCGACGAGACGTGCGCGGCGCGCGCCGCGTCCTCGCCGAGCGCACGCTTAATGCCCGCCGTCTCGGACGAATCGTTGAGCTTGGTCGATGTGCCGTGGGCATTGATGTAGAGGCCCTCGGAAGGCCTGACGTCGCCCTCGGTCACCGCCAGCGATATCGCGCGGGCAATGCCGGCAGCCTCGGGATCAGGGCTCGTGATGTGATAGGCATCATCGGTGTTGCCGTAGCCCACGACCTCGGCATAAATGTGCGCACCGCGGGCCTGCGCATGCTCCATGCTCTCGAGCACGAGCACGCAGGCACCCTCGCCCATCACAAAGCCGTCGCGGTCTGCATCGAACGGGCGGCAAGACGTCGCGGGATCGGGGTTGGTGGTCAATGCGCGGCAGGACGTAAAGCCCGCAACGGCATCGGGGATAATGGCCGCCTCGGCGCCGCCCGCGAGGATCGCGTCGGCATAGCCGTGCTTGATGGCGCGGAACGCCTCGCCCACCGCATGGGCCGAGGTTGCGCACGCGGTCACCACGGGCAGGGTCGGGCCCTTTGCCTTGTGGCGGATTGCGATATTGCCCGATGCCATGTTGGGGATCATCATCGCGATCATATAGGGCGATGCGCGGCGGGGCCCACGTTCGGCAATCGTATGGACGTTGTCGACGAGCGTCGTCATGCCGCCCACGCCCGAGCCCACGTAGACGCCCAGGCGCTCGCGATCGATGGCGCCTTCGACATCAAAGCCCGCATCGTGCATGGCTTCGTCCGAAGCCGCCATCGCAAACTGAACGCAAGGGTCCAGATGCTTGGCGTTACGCTTGCCAAAGTACTCGTTGCCGTCAAAGCCCTTGACCTCGGCCGCCACCTTGACGGTAAACGCATCGGTATCGAAGTGCGTGATCGGTCCGATGCCGCACGTACCGGCGCACATGGCCGCCCAGGTGGCAAGCGCGGTGTTGCCGAGCGGCGATACGGCACCGATGCCGGTGATTGCAACTCTCTGTTCCATCATGGTCTCCTCATCCAAGCCGTTCTTCGGCCCTGGTTTCTACATCGCCATTCCGCCGTCGACGCGTACGACCTCGCCCGTAATGTAGGCAGCCGCATCGCTCGCCAAAAAGCGCACCACGCCGGCCACTTCCTCGGGGCGCGCCATGCGCTTTAGGGGAATCTGCTCCTCGGTTGCCGCGCGAACCTTCTCCGAGAGCTTTGCCGTCATATCCGTCTCGACAAACCCGGGGGCGACCGCGTTCACTCGTACGCCGCGGGGCGCAAGCTCGCGCGCCACCGCCTTAGTCAGGCCGATCACGCCCGCCTTGGAGGCAGCGTAGTTGGCTTGCCCGGCATTGCCCATCAGGCCCACGACCGAGCTCATGTTGACGACGCAACCGCCGCGCTGGCGCATAAAGGTCTTGGTGAGCGCGCGCGTCATATTGAATGTTCCCTTGAGATTGACATCGAGCACGCGGTCGAAGGCATCGTCGCCCATACGCATGAGCAGGCCATCGTGCGTGATGCCGGCGTTGTTGACGAGCGCCCAAATGGAGCCAAAGTTGTTGAGGACCGCTTCCACGCACGCGTTGACGGCAGCGGGGTCGGCCACGTCGCATTGATATGCGCGTGCCGCGGCGCCAACCGACTTGCAGGCTTCGCACGTCTCGCGCGCCGCATCGACGCCACCGGCATAGACGACGGCGATATCAAAGCCGTCCTCCGCCAGACCGACAGCGCAGGCGCGGCCGATACCGCGCGAGCCACCCGTGACCAGTGCCACGCGACGCGAGTCGTTGAGCTCGAGCGTGCCGTTGTTCAAGTTGCCCATGTCATTCCTTTCGGGTTACAGCACTGTGGACTATGCGAGCTCGTCGGCAATAGCTGCGACCTGCTCGGCCGTTTCGCACGAATACACGCGAACGTCGCTCAGCGTGCGCTTGACCAGGCCCGACAGCGTTTTGCCGGGGCCGACCTCAATAAACGTGTCGATGCCCTGATCCTGCAGAGCATGCAGCGTGTCGACCCAGCGAACGGCATGGCTCACCTGGTTGCCGAGGACATCCGATGCCGCTCGCGGGTCCGCCGGATAGGGTGCCGCCGTCATGTTTGCCATGACCGGAATCAGCAGCGGAGACGGCGCGTGGCCGTCTTGGATATACGTCGCCAGCCCCTCAGTCGCCTCGGCCATATAGGGGCTATGAAATGCACCCGACACCGCGACTTTCATAGCGCGGCCACCTGCCTCTTTTACTAGGACGTCGAGCTCCTGCAGCGCCTCGGGCGCTCCGGCAACAACCGTCTGCTGCGGGCTGTTGTAGTTGACCGGCCAGCAGTCCTCGCCGGCCTGTTTTGCCAAGCCCTCGACTTGCTCCGCATCGAGCTTGATGACGGCGCGCATGCCGCCCGGATGGCGCTCGGCAGCCGCGGCCATCAGCACCGCGCGCTCGCACACGAGCTCAAAGCCTGCTCGCGTATCGAATGCCCCCGCAAAGGTGAGCGCGGCGACCTCGCCCAGCGAAAAACCTGCACAGGCGGTAGGTACCACGCCGCGCTCACGCAGGGCGGCAGCCGCTGCCAGGTCGTGAACGAACACGCACGGCTGCGTGTTCTCGGTCTGCGAGAGCTCCTCCTTCGAGGCGCTCCGGCACTGCTCGCTGGTCCCCGGGCGCACCTCGTCGGCAATGGCGAACACCTCGGCGGCCGCCGGCGATGCCTCAATCAGGTCGACGCCCATCGTGGGGTGCTGGGCGCCCTGGCCGGCAAACAGAAACGCTACGCTACCCATGCGCACGCACCTTTCAGGACGTGCTCGGCACCATCGACCAGGTCGTCGACGATTTCACGTGCGCTCTGGCACTCGTTGACCATGCCGGCAATCTGTCCACACAAAAACGAACCCTCTTCGTAATTGCCGTCCTTGGCGGCCTTGCGAAGGGCGCCCGTACCCATGGCCCCGAGCTCCTCGATGCTTACGCCCGCCGCCTCGCTCTTGGCGTAGGCGTTGGTGAAGGGGCTCTTGAGGGCACGCACCGGGTGTCCCGTCGAGCGGCCGGTCGCACGCGTCGAGGTGTCGTTGGCCTTCAGGACCATCTCTTTGTACTGCTCCGAGACGGTGCACTCGTCTGCGACCAGAAAGCGCGTACCCACTTGCACGCCTTCGGCGCCCAGCATAAAGGCGGCCGCCACGCCGCGGCCGTCGGCAATACCGCCGGCGGCCACGACGGGAATGTCAACCGCATCGACGACCTGCGGCACCAGTGCCATCGTCGAGGTCTCGCCAATATGGCCGCCCGATTCGGTACCCTCGGCAACAACCGCCGTGGCTCCACGACGTGCCACGAGGCGCGCCAGCGCCACCGAGGCAACGACCGGGATGACCTTGATGCCCGCCTCGTTCCACGCCTTCATGTACTTGGCGGGATTGCCGGCGCCCGTCACGACAACCGGCACTCGCTCGTCAATCACGACCTGCGCGACCTCGTCGGCAAACGGGCTCATGAGCATGACGTTGACGCCAAAGGGCTTATCCGTCTTGGCGCGCAGCTCATGAATCTGGTCGCGAAGCCAGTTGGCGTCGGCGTTCATGGCCGCGATGATGCCTAAGCCACCCGCCTCGGACACTGCGGACGCCAGCGAGGCATCGGCAATCCAGGCCATACCGCCCTGGAACACGGGCTTTTCGATGCCGAGCAGATCGCAGAGAGGAGTCTTGAGCATCTCTACTTCTCCAATGCCGCCTCGACCGTATCGGCGAACTCGCCGACCGTCTTGGGGTTCTCCTCGGTATCGAGCTCAATGCCAAACTCGTCCTCGACGGCAACGAGGATCTCGACGGTGCCCAGGCTGTCGAGACCAATCTCCTCGAGCGTGGACTCGGGCTTCATCTCGACATCGTCAAGACCGGCGGTCTCGCGGATAACGTCGCAAACGCGCTCGAAGGTCTTCTGATCTGCCATGGTAGTTCTCCTTTGTTTGTGCCCTAGGGGCGTTTTTATTTCCTATGTGCGACTACTTCCAACGAAGCAGATAGCCACCTATATCCAGACCGGCGCCAAATCCAACCAAGGCGATGGTGTCGCCTGTGTGAAGTGCACCGGCGTTTGCCAGCCGGTCGAGGGCAAGCGGAATGCATGCGCTCGAAATGTTGCCGGTCTCGCGCAACGTGCGAACCACGCGCTCGTCCGGCACGCCCAGGCGCTTGACCGCCTGGCTCAGGATTCGTTCGTTAGCCTGATGGAATACAAAATGATCGATGTCTTCGACCAAAATGCCCGCATCGATCGCAAGCTTATGGACCGTGTCGCAGATGGCGTTGACGCCGAACTTGAACACGCGGCGGCCGTTCATGGACAGCACGCTCGCGCTATCTGCGGAAGCCCTAAACGGCGAGGTACCGACCAGACCGGGAACGCGCAACGTCTCGACGTCGGGCGCCGTCGAAAGCTCAACGGCAAGGGGGTTGTCTCCCCCAGCTTCAATCACTGCGGCGCCTGCCCCATCGCCAAAAAGCACGCAGGTGGCACGGTCGGTCCAGTCGAGCGCGCGCGTCATCTGCTCGGCAGCAACAACAAGCACGCGCTCGGCACGGCTGCGGGCGATATAGCCCTCGGCGACATCGAGCGCAAATACGAAGCCGGCACAAGCCGCCGAGACATCGAAGGCAGGGCACGTCGCGCCAAGTCGCTCAGCAACGGCACACGCCTCGGCGGGAACAAGGTGGTCACCCGTCGTCGTCGAGCAGACGATCAGATCCAGCTGGCTCGCGTCGATTCCGGACACCTGGAGTGCCCGCTCGCTCGCCGCTACGGCAAGGTCGTCAAGTGACTCGGTGGTGCAGACGTGGCGGCTCTTGATGCCTGTACGGGTAAAAATCCACTCATCCGAGGTATCGAGGAACTCAGACAGCTCGTCATTGGAAACGCTGCGCTCAGGAAGCGCCGAGCCTGTTCCAAGAATCGTGAAACCCATCACTAACCTCCTTTGAGTTGTTGACGTGTTTACATCGACCAAGAGAGGATAACGCATTTCAGTCTTTGTTGACGTGTTAACATTAAATTGTCCAAATGCGACAAAGGCTTCACATTGTGTCTATCTCTCGACACCATTGCGCGATTGCCTTATTTACTTAGGAGGTAGCAGCTGTTATGGATTCTCGTTTAACGATAGTCGACGTAACCGGATCGACCAACGATGACCTGCTCGAAGCAGGAAAACAGGGGGCGCCGCACGGCACAGGACTTGCCGCCCGGGCTCAAACAGCAGGGCGCGGCCGGCGCGGGCACAAGTGGGACTCAACCGTCGGCAACTTATTGCTTTCGCTTGTCCTGCGCCCATGCGTTAATCCTGCAAAGTTCTCTGGTCTTGCCGCCGTCAGCGGCCTAGCGGTGCTCGAAGCACTCGAAAAGCAGGGTCTTGCAAACGAGATTCGCCTTAAATGGCCCAACGACCTTGTCGCGCGAGGACGCAAGCTCGGCGGCATTCTGGTCGAGGCCGCACGCGATAACGAAGGCAAACCTTTCGCCGTCTGCGGCATTGGCGTCAATGTGAACTATGCGCCCCAAGAGGTGCCCGATGGCGGCCTGCCGGCAATCGGTCTCTCGGATCTCAACGAGAGCGTACCTGCCGTCGACATGCTCCTCGATGAGGTCTATCACGCAGTTATAGACGCTGCAGATGCCTGGGCAGAGCGCCTCAACGCCAAGGAAGAAGATGCCGGTCCGCTCGCGCCCGTCCACGACGAATATATCGCCCACCTTAATTGGATCGGGAAGCACGTTATCGCCCGCTCCCCCGCTGGAGACGAGCTGGCACGAGGCATATTTAGAACGGTCGACGATTGCGGCCGAGCATGCATTGAGACCGAGAGCGGCTTGTGCGTCTTCCACTTCGAAGAAGCATCCTTGCGCCCCCTGAGCGAATAGGGCGCCGCAGCCGTCGGCTCGGCAGACGAATTCGCTATCCCAAAATCTAAACTCAAAACAAAAGGGCCCC
>CAJJYO010000069.1 GCA_905197385.1 uncultured Collinsella sp. | reverse complement strand
ATGACGCAAGCCGTGCGCCTCGAGCGCGGCAACAATAAGATTGCGAACGGCGGGGTCGTCCTCAACGACCAAGATGAGCGGTTTTACGGCAGAGTTCGGCACAGCGCTACTCCTTATCAAACGAAACGTCGGCGACGGGAAGCTCAATCGTAAAGACCGAGCCGTGCGGGTCCGCCGCGGCAACCTCTATGCTACCGCCATGCGCCAACGCAATGGAGCGGCAGAGCGAAAGACCTAGGCCCACGCTGCGGTGGCTATCGGCAAGACCATGGTTGGCGGTGTAGAACGACTCAAAGATCCGCTCGCGGTCCTCGGGCGCAATGCCCGGGCCGTCATCGGCCACCGAGCACGCCACGCGTCCATCGTCGACGCCAATCGAAATCACGATATGCGAGCCTGCGGGCGTATAGGTGATGGCGTTGTTCACCAGATTGACCACCAGCTGCACCATCAGACGCGCATCGACGTTGACGAGCGCCGGCTCGTCGCACGGCACCACCTTAAGGTCGTGCTCGCGCACGGCAGGGTTCACGTGGCGCAGTGCCTCCTCGACGATATCGTCCATGAGCTCGAGCGTGGTCGACAGATGCATGCCGCCACCCTCGAGCTTGGTGATAGCGAGCAGATTCTCGACAGTGGCGTTGAGCCATTGCGCATCCGAGCGAATGGACAGGAGCAGGCCGCGGCGCGTCTGGGCGTCGAGCACGGCGGTGCCGGTCGAGCCCTGGTCGAGCAGCACGTCGGCATTACCCGAAATACTGGTGAGCGGCGTGCGCAGGTCGTGCGAGATGGAGCGCAGCAGGTTGGCGCGCAGCTGCTCGTTTTTGGCGAGCACCGCCGCCTCCTCACGGGCCTCCATGGCACGAGCGCGATCGAGTGCCAGCTCGCCTTCGCTCACGATGGCATCGGCAAGTGTCCGTTCCTCGTGTGTTAGCACATCGGGCTCGGCAACGATAGCCAGCACGCCCACCACCGAGGCGGGGTCGCCCGAGCGCACAAAGCCGTCGCCCGTGCGAACCGTCAGGTAGATGCCATAAAACGCCGAACCGCCAAACGTGGCGTCGAGCGGCGTTCCCACGTAGGCGGACGCCGAGAGCCTCGGCGGCATCTGCGGCGCCAGCTCGTGCACCGGGGCGGCATCGCCCACGGCCGTGTACGTCGCACGCGGCAGCAGGTCATCGCCCTCGGCGTCGGCGCTGTACCACACAACCGGACAGCCCGAAAGACGCGCCAGCTGCGTGGCCATGGCGTGAACGATCTGATGCTGATCGGCGCACCGCTGCAGCATGCGGTTGGTCTCGAGCACCATATGCGTGCGGCGGTCACTAGCGGCAGCCTGTGCCAAGGCGCGGCGCAGGGCCAACGCAATCGAGCTCGACACGAGCGAGACCACAAACATGATGAAGAACATGCCGGGATAGACGCGGTCGATAAGCGACAGCGAGTAGCGCGGGTCGACAAACAAGAAGTTGTAGAGCGCCACGGCGGCAGCCGAGCTCAGCAAGCAATACAGGCGACTCCAGGTAAAGAATGCGCACAGCTGAACGGCGAACACATAGACAATCATGATGCTCGGCGCGAGACCCGGATGGTCGAGCAGCGCGCCCACAATCGTCGCCGCGACCAACAGCCCCACCGACACGCAGGCGTCATACAGAGGAGTGCGGCGCGTCAGCGTTGTGCGCCGCCACCAAAAGCTATCGGCAATATCACCGTCCGTACGGACGTCCATCAGCGCCCCGCCCCTCTCTCAAAAACAAAAACCACCACAGGGGACAGGCACCTTTGTGGTGGTTTCCCTTGTGGTGGTTCCAAGTGTATAGCCTTTGCAACCGGCGGTCGCTAGACAAACAGCACGTGCGCGAGCAGGGCACACACGCACACCGCTCCAAATACCAGTGCCACGATCGAGATCACGCGGTCGGCCATATCCATGTTGGCACGGTTCGTCAAAAACCGATCTTCGGCGGCGTCGGCGCGTGCCTCACGTACCAGCTCGGCAACCACCTCGCGGCCATCAAGCATCTTTGCATCCATGTTTGCCTCCCCGGCCTCAATCTTGTCCATCGAAAACCAACTCCGTGCAACCTGTCGGCGCCTACGGCCGCTCGTTGGGAGCCAGACGCTGCATCTTGTTCACGGCTTTGAACTTGGTGAACAGCGGCACGTACTCAAAGCTCACGTTGGAGTTCTCCAGGCCGTACCAACGCGCGGGCGTGCCGGCGGCACGGCGGATGATGTACTTGAGCGTGATAGCCGTACGCTCGCTCGGCTCCACATCGCTTTCGGGTGCCAGCAGCTTACGGATCAGGACGAACTTGAACGTGCCGATGTTACCCGGATCCTTGTAGACCGAGTAGTCATGCGTCTGCGGCGGCAGCTCGCCAGTGGCGGCCAGGTCCTGAACAACCTGACGCAAGTAGGCATTGACGCGCTGGTTAATCTTGTAGCCCAGGTACAGATGCACGCGGAACACGTAGTCGGTGCCGAACGTCTCGACCGAATAGGCAAAGGTGTGCGGTTCGTCCATGGTCTCGACATTCACAAACCACCAAGCGTGGGCACGCTTGGGATGCTTGTCCAAGATCGAATAGACGATATCGCGGTCGATGTAGTCGGTATGGGTGTCCTTGGTCAGGTACACGATGTTGTCGCTCATGCGCTCGTAACGGTCGTCGTCGCGCAGGCGCTTGAGCTGCGGCAGGTAGCTACGCAGCGGCAGCAGCGTAAACTGGCGCTGCTCGACCGCCGTGCCGTTGTACCAGCACACCATAATGCCCATGATGAGTGCAGCCATGAGGATGGTGAAGTAGCCGCCGTGGAAGAACTTGGTGAGCGAGCTCACGAAGAAGAAGCCTTCGAGCAAAAGGAAGAAGGCCGCGAAGATCCACGGAGCAACCTTGAGCTTGCGCTCCTCGTGCAGGTAGAAGAAGAGCAGCAGCGTGGTGCACATCATAGTCAGCGTAATGGCAAGGCCGTAGGCGGCTTCCATATGCGCCGAGTTCTGGAACAGCAGCACCACGATGACGCAGCCGACAAGCATGACGTTGTTGACCATGGGGATGTAGAGCTGGCCCTTGGTCTCGGCAGGGTAGAAGACCTGCATGTGCGGCATAAGGTCCAGGCGGCTGGCCTCGGACACCAACGAGAATGCGCCGGTGATGAGCGCCTGCGAGGCGATGATGGCCGCGACGGTGGAAAGGCCGACGGCAAACGGGCGCAGGCCCGGGGCGAGCATCTGGTAGAACGGGTTGAGGTCGGCAATGCCCATGAGCTCGGGGTTGGCAGCGTTGTTCATAAGCCAAGCGCCCTGACCCATATAGGACAGCAGCAGGCAGCACTTAACGAATGGCCAGGTAGCGTAGATGTTGCCGCGGCCGACGTGGCCCATGTCGGAGTAGAGCGCCTCGGCACCGGTGGTGGCGAGGAAGCAGCTGCCCAGAATCATGATGCCCGCGTGGTTGTTGGGGCTCAGCAAAAAGGCGATGCCGCGCAGCGGGTTGAGGCACAGCAGCACGGCGGGGTGCTGGAATACAAAAAACAGACCCGTGCCGCCCAGGAACAGGAACCACAGCGTCATGATGGGGCCAAAGGCGTGACCGATCTTGGCCGTACCGATGCGCTGCACCAAAAAAAGCGCGATGATGATGGCGAGCGTAATGGCGACGACGCGACCCTGGTCATCGCCCAGCACGGCATGGACCGCCGGGATGGTGCGCAGGCCCTCGATGGCCGTGGTAACGGTAACGGCCGGCGTCAGGATGCCGTCGGCGAGAAGCGCGGCGCCACCCAGCATGGCGGGGATGATAAGCCACTTGCCGCAGCGCTTGACCAGGCTGTACAGGGCAAAGATGCCGCCCTCACCATGGTTATCGGCGCGCAGCGAGATGAGCACATACTTGATGGTGGTCAGCAACGTGACCGTCCACACGACAAGGGAGAGCGCGCCGAGCACGAACTCCTCCGTGACGCTTCCGATGCCGCCGTTGCCGGCGACGAGCGCCTTGGTTACATACATAGGGCTGGTGCCGATATCGCCGTACACCACGCCCAGCGTGACGAGCATCGCCGAGATGCTCACAGGAATCGCAGCGTGCGAGGCTGCCTCCTTGGCCTTTTGTTCCATAAGCCGGTTTCCTCCCAACTTTAATGTTCGAAGGGATTATAGGTAATCGGCCCATGTTTTAATGCACTGTTTTCCCAGCTAAATAAACATTTATACGGCCTTTAGGCCACCTCGGCGATATGGAATGTGACAAAGGGACTGTCCCTTTGTCACATCGCCGCATTCGTTACTTGCCGAGCCAGTTTTTGAACCACCACTCCATGGAACGGCTCATCTCGGCCATAAAGGGGCTCGTGTGCTTGCGGGTGTAGATATCCACCACGCGCTCGCCCACCTCGCGGGCATGCGGGCGAAACATCGCGTCCATCTCGGCCACCTGCGCGTCCATGGTCGCAGCATCGGCGCGGCAGTAGCGCTCCTCGTGCACCAGGTTCACCACGGGATGCGCAATAGCCGGGCGCTCCTTGCGGGGCGTGCCGATGATGAGCATCGACAGCGGCATGGTATAGGGCGGCAGATCGAGCAGCTCGGCAACTTCCTCGGCATTCTCGACGATATCACCGATATAGCAGCTCCCCAGGCCCAGAGCCTCGGCGGCAACCACGGCGTTTTGCGCGGCGATCACGAAGTCGCCCAAACCCGGCGCGCGGCGGGGCGCCTTACCCGTGCGCTCGACAAATTCGGGCTCAAAGCAGCCCACGTGCTCAAACAGATCGATCCACTTGGCATAATCGACCACAAATATCAGTGCCCAGGGCGCCTTGGCGATCATGGGCTGGTGGTCGCACAGGTCGGCCAGGCGGTCGAGCGTTGCCTGCTCGCGGATGCTCACGATGGAATACATCATCATGGCGCCCGCCGACGGCGCACGACTCGCCGCATGCAGAATCGCCGCCCGCTGCTCGTCGGTCACCGCCACGGGACGGTCATCGTCATCACGCGCGAAGGCACGCGTGGAGGAACGGTGCTCCAACGTGTCCAGCACCGCATTGCCCGTCGTCTCGACCGGATAGCCGCACGTATCCACAGCCTTGGTGCAAACCTGCTCGTTCATCGCCTCATCCTCGCTAATTCTTTAAGAAGCCTTTACGTTTCCGTGTAATTCCCGTCCATTATCGCGCAGGTCGCCACTCCATTGCGCCACACCGCCACACGTGCGCGTTAATATGGCTGGTTGTTGTGCGCAGCCACCAATTGCAGCGCATATCTTGGTAACAATCGGGTAAACCCCCGCTTTCGTAGGTTTTAGTTTGTGAGGAGTCTCAGCATGTTCGCTGCCGCCATCTCGCTCGTCGGTCTTGCGGCGACCGTCTACCTTGTCTTGCGCGAGGCCAAGGCCATTCGCGCTCAGTCGGGCACCGTTGCCAAAAGCGCTCTTGGGTGGAGCGTCGCCTTCGGCCTGTTCCAGCTCTTTTTGACCATTTGGGGCGCCATTGGCCTCGTCGCCCAAAACGAGCCGCTCGCCTTTGTGATGCTCATCCTAACCAACGCCATCCTCACCGGCTGCGCTTGGGCCAGCATCGCACGCGACCGCATCGCCCCGCGCGTCTTTGCGTTCGCCGCGCCCGACGCCCCCGCCCCCACCGGCAAGCTCGCTCGTTTGCGCGACGCCTTTGTGGGCAAACCGCTCGTCGCCGCTGTCTTGTGCCTGCTGCTCGCCGGCGTCTTTGCGCTGCTGGGAATGGAAGTCTCGTCCAACCACGACTTTACCTGGGTCTACCCCCTGTGCATCCTGCTCGAGTGGGCCATCATCACCGTGCTCATGACCGGCTTGTTCTTCCTATTCCAGCGCCACGGCGCAGCTCCCGCGGTCCTGGCCTTTGCCCTCTTTGTCCTGGGCATTGCCGAGTTCTTCGTCATCACGTTTAAATCCATGCCCATCCAGCCGGGCGACCTTTCGGCCATCTCCACCGCCGCCGCGGTCGCCGGCAACGGCTACACCTTCTCGATCTCGCTGTTCTGCGTGCTGTCCATGGGCTTTACCGCCATCGCCATGCTGCTGTGCGAGTACGCCGGCCTGGTGGCACCGCACCGTCAGAAGGGTGCCGCCAACGCCAAGCGTATGCTGCTCACCAACCTGCTCGTGGCAGTGCTGTGCCTGGGCGGCGTAACCGCGCATGTCACGCTCATCGACTACTACAACACCCTCGGCATCACCGTCTACACCTGGCGCCCGCTCGAGAGCTACTGGCGCGAGGGCTACCTGCCCGCCTTTATTAGTGCGGCGCAGTCCATCAAGCCGCCCAAACCCGCCGACTACTCCGTCGACGATGCCAAGGCCACGCTCAAAAAGTACGCCAAGGCCTACGACAAGTCCGACGCGGCCAAGAGCGACGAGCGCGCCGCCGCAAAGGAGCAGTTCGACAGCGAGAAGCCCACGGTCATCGCCATCATGAACGAGACCTTCTCGGATCTATCCATCTACCAGAATATGCGCGCCGGCTACGAGGGCCCGCAGTACTTTAAGAGCCTGTCCAACTGCCTCAGCCGCGGCAAGCTCTACGTGAGCGCCTACGGCGGCGGGACCGCCAATACCGAGTTTGAGTTTATGACCGGCAACTCCATGGCCAACCTGGGCTCGGGTGTGTACCCCTACACCATCTACAACATGGAAACGACCGGGAACCTGGCAGAGCAGTTCAAGTCGCTCGGATATTCCACCACAGCCATGCACCCCAACCACGCGACCAACTGGAACCGCGAGAACGTCTACAAGGACTTTGGCTTTGACCAGTTCCTGTCCATCAACGACTTCCAGGGAGCCGACACCCTGCGCGGCATGGTGACCGACCAGGCTACCTACGACAAGATTCTCGAGTTGCTCGACCAGAACGCCGATCCGCAGTTTATCTTTGACGTGACCATGCAGAACCACTCGGGCTACGACACGGGCCTGCTGCCGGTCGACAAGCAGATGCATCTCAACATCGACACAACCAACCTGGACGCCAAGACCGTTGAGGACGGCACGCTGTCCGATGTCGACGAGTACGTCTCGTGCATCGAGCAGTCCGACCAGGCGCTTCGCTACTTCCTCAACGCCCTGAGCAAACTCGATCGCAAGGTGGTCGTGGTGTTCTGGGGCGACCACCAGCCGTTCTTCCCGTCCAAGTTCAACGATAAGTGGTTTACCGGCGAGGACGATGCCACGCACCAGGAACGTCTGTGGCAGACCGACTACATCATCTGGGCCAACTACGACGTTGCCGGCTGCGACCAGACAAGCGAGGTCGACGACCTGTCCACCAACTACCTGTCCACCCAGCTGATGCAACTGATCGGCGCACCGCTGACCGACTACCAGAAAGCGCACATGACGCTGCGCGAGTCGCTGCCCGCCATCAACTCGGTCGGCTACGAGGACGCCAGCCTGCGCTGGGCGCTCTCCTCCAACGTCACCGGTGACGACGCCGCCGCCGCAGCCGCCACCAAGGCACGCGAGGATTACGCCAAGATGCAATACTACGAGATGTTCCGCGACGGCAAGAACGTGTACACCGAGCACTTCCAGACCGAGGCCAACGAAACCGACCCCAACCTGGCGCCAGGTACAACCAAGATCAAGTAGCGGGACGCATCCCGATTCGCCTACCCGGGCAATCCCCAACGAGGGCGGACGGGCGCCGGGTAACATCTGCTGCTCAGACAGTCCTGCGCAAGACGAAGGCCACATTAAGTGGCCTTCTTTGCGTGCGGAACTC
>CAJJYO010000068.1 GCA_905197385.1 uncultured Collinsella sp. | reverse complement strand
GGAGGCCAGGTCGTGGTGAGGATGGCCGGCGAGGAGGTCGCCGTCCACGACGCCGCGTCCGGGCCGTCGAGGCCCATCAACTACGACCCCGACCACTACGGGCAGGCCCTCGAGGGGAAGCGGGGCCTGGCCGACGCGGACATCGCCGAGGCCGCGCGCGCCAACCTCGCGCTGCTCGACTCGCTCGGAGGGGCGTGATGGGCGCCGTCGCGGAGGGCAGCCCCTCGATCAGGGCGCAGGCGAACCTCTCCGCGCTCGGGCTGCACGAGATGGCGGCGTCCCTGCCCGACTACGTGAGGATGGTCGCCGCGGGCGAGCGGGGCTTCGCCTCCGCCCTCGAGGAGATGACGCGCGTCGAGGTCGCCGCCCGGGAGGTCAGGATCACCAACCAGCGCATACGGTCGTCGGGGTTCCCCTACGTCAAGGGGCTGGCGGACTTCGACTGGGACTTCCAGCCGTCGGTCCCGCGCGCCGAGATCGAGGAGCTCGCGACCCTGAGGTTCGTCGAGCGGGCCGAGAACGTCCTGCTCGTGGGGAGCCCCGGCGTGGGCAAGACGCACCTCGCCGTCGCGCTGGGCATCGAGGCGGTCAGGGCGGGGCGCGAGGTCAGGTTCGTGGACTGCGCCCGGCTCGTCGAGGACCTGGAGGACCTGGAGGACGCCTCGTCGCGCGGCATCCTCAAGAAGAGGCTCAAGTACTACGCCCACTCGAGGCTGCTGATCATCGACGAGCTCGGCTACCTCGACGTCGGCAGCGCGGGCGCGGACCTGCTGTTCCAGCTGATATCGACGCGCTACGAGCAGCGCTCGACGATCATCACCACCAACGTGGGGATCAGCGGCTGGGGCAGGGTGTTCGGGGACGACGTGGCGGCGAGCGCGATCGCGGACAGGGTGTGCCACCACTGCCACCTGGTCAAGATAACCGGCAGGTCCTACAGGCTGAAGGACCTGCCGAGGGACGGGCCCGTCAAGCCGTGACCGGAATCGGTGAAAATACGTTAGCGCAACCGGTGAAACCGCCTTTGCGCGAACGGTGCGCCTGTTTAGCGAAACTGGTGAAAAATAGATTGACGCTAACACCTGAGCCCCTCGATCTCGGGGGACGGCACCCATACCGGGGTGACGTCGTGCGACAGTATCGCCTTGGCCATCCTGGCCGCGTCGTTGCGGTCGTTCTTGGACGAGAGGTCTGCCGCCGACCTCGGGACCTTGGAGACGGCCGCGACGACGCAGTCGACGCCGAGCCCGGAGAGCTCCCTCTGCGGGGCGAAGCCGAGGTAGCCGCTCTCGTAGGCGGCGAGCGACGGGCCGGGGAAGCCCGACATCCACTCCGCGACCTCGCCCCAGGGGTTGCCGCGGAACCTCCTCGTCACGGCCTCGCCCGTCTCCGCGTCGAGCGCGCAGACGGTGGTGGACCTGAGGTGTACGTCCATTCCGAAGGCGGTAGAATATCTAGGCACGGGAGCCTCCCAACCTCGTTGCGGCGCGGCTGCGCCTCTGGCACTTCAACAACATTGTCGCAGCCCCGACCCGCGGTCACGAGCGGGGGCTCCTGTCGTTTCCGTGCCCCTGGATTGGGTCATAGTGTCTGACTTATGCTCAACCTATGGTTCAACCTTGCTTGCTAGATACGGTCACTGTTGTGTTATTCTAGAACAGACGTTCGTGAATGATGCGCGGGGCCTTGCCTTGCGCTGTGCTTGTGGTGAGGGGAGGTTGGCTTGGTCATTTTGGGTATCGATCCCGGTTTGGCCCATACGGGCTGGGGGATTATCGAGGAGCGACGTGGCGAGGTTCGCTGCCGTGCCTACGGTTGTATCGAGACCAGCGCGGGCAGCCCGCTCGCGGTGCGCCTGTCGCATATCGCCCGCGACCTCAAGGGCGTCGTCGAACGCTACCGTCCCGATACCGCGGCTATCGAGAGCATCTACTTTGGCGCTAACGTCCGCTCGGCCATCCCCACGGCGCATGCCCGCGGTGCCGCGCTCGTGGCGCTTTCGGAGTGCGCGCTCGAGATTGGCGAATACACGCCCATGCAGATCAAGCAGGCCGTGGTGGGCACCGGCGCCGCGGACAAACGGCAGGTCGCGTATATGGTTCGTACGCTCACGCAGCTCGATCACGACCCGCATCCCGACCATGCTGCCGATGCCCTGGCCTGCGCCATCTGCCACGTTAACTTAAGCCGCACCCGGGCGCTTACCGGCGGCGAGTTCTATCAACAGAGAGGAACCGGATACTGATGATCTCCCAGCTCCATGGAACGCTTGTCGAGGCCACGATGAGCTCGGCCGTCGTCGATGTATCGGGCGTGGGCTTTGAGCTCGGTATTTCGGGCAGCACTGCCGCCACGCTGCCTACGCCCGGCGGCGAGGTGCGCCTTTATACCCGTATGCAGGTGCGCGAGGACGCCATGACACTTTTTGGCTTTGCCTCCAAGGACGAGCGCACGATGTTTGACCGGCTCGTGTCCGTGTCGGGTGTTGGCCCGCGCCTGGCGCTTGCCGTGCTTTCCACCTATACCGTGGGACAGCTGTATTCCCTGGTAATGGCCGAGGACGACAAGGGCATGGCCAAGGTGCCCGGTGTGGGCAAAAAGACCGCGCAGCGCCTCATCTTGGAGCTCAAGAGTACCTTTGCCAAGGACAAGGGCTTTGTGCCGGTCGACGTGATTCCCGGCCAGGTTGCGATGCCGGTTCCCGCCGCCGCTCCCTCGGCAATCGATGACGCCCGTGCGGCGCTCCTCTCCATGGGCTTTAGCCCGCAGGAGACCGAGGTTGCCCTGAGCGGGTATGATGGGCAGGATATGCGTGTCGAGGATTTGCTCGGCGCGGCGCTTAAGCGACTCGGAATGGATGCGTGATGTGGGAAGCCGATGACTCTCAGGACCTGTGGGCGACGCCCGGCAACTCGCCGGCGGCATCCATGGCGCACGGTGAGCGCATGGTGGGCTCGGAGCTGACGCCCGAAGACCTCGATGTCGACCGTACCCTGCGTCCCCAGCGCCTGGACGACTACTGCGGTCAGGAGCATATCAAGCAGAGCCTTCGCGTGCTGATCGAGGCGGCGCAGAGCCGTGGCGAGACGCTCGATCACGTGATCTTCTCGGGCCCTCCGGGTCTGGGCAAGACCACGCTGGCTACCGTTATCGCCAACGAGCTGGGCGCTCAGATCAAGACGACGAGCGGCCCGGCCATCGCGCGCACCGGCGACCTGGCGGCTATCCTTACCAACTTGCAGCCGGGTGATGTGCTGTTTATCGACGAGATTCACCGCCTTAATCGCTCGGTCGAGGAAGTCCTGTATCCCGCTATGGAGGACTTTGCGCTCGATATCGTGATCGGCAAAGGCCCCGCCGCTCGCTCGATTCGCCTGGATATCCCCAAGTTTACGCTGGTGGCGGCAACGACCCGCTCGGGTATGCTGACCGGCCCGCTACGCGACCGCTTTGGCATTTCGTATCGCCTGGACTACTACACGGTCGAGGAGCTTGCCCAGATCGTGACGCGCTCGGCAACCATCCTGGGCGTGACGATCGACCATCCGAGCGCGCTCGAGATCGGCTCGCGCTCGCGCGGCACGCCGCGCTTGGCCAACCGTCTGCTCAAGCGCGTGCGCGACTACGCGCAGGTGCGCGGCAACGGTCCTATTGAGCTTGATATTTGCCGTCAGGCACTCGAGTTCTTCGAGATTGATGAGCTTGGTCTGGACTGGATGGACATTCGTATCTTGGAGACGCTTGCCAAGACGTTCTCCGGCCGTGCCGTGGGCCTGACGACCCTTGCCAGCGCGGTGGGCGAGGACCCGGGTACGCTCGAGGATGTCTATGAGCCCTACCTGCTGCAGTGCGGCTTGATGATTCGCACGCCCCAGGGCCGTCAGGCAACCTTGCGCACCTTTGAGCACTTGGGCATCGAGCCAGCCGTTTAGAGGCGGGTTTGTTTTGGCTGGTCTGTAAGCTATCGCTGAGCATTGGATAAACATATCGCCGTTCATCGGTTATGGGCGGTTTACTATTGCGCGCCCGTGCTATGCTGAATTGGTCTTTTTCTCATTCGGTAACGAAAGGACCGCCCATGCCTACTGACATCGAAATCGCACGTTCTGTCACGCCGCTGCCTATTACCGAGGTGGCCAAGAACGCCGGCGTCGACGTTAAGCACCTTATTCCGTACGGCTTCGACAAGGCTAAGGTCGACTATTCACTGCTCAACGAGCCGACTGATCACCAGGCCAAGCTCGTTCTCGTGACCGCTATCAACCCAACGCCTGCGGGCGAGGGCAAGACCACCACGACCATCGGTCTGGCCGATGGCCTGCGTCGCCGCGGCGTCAAGAGCGCTGTGGCCCTGCGCGAGCCTTCGCTCGGCCCTGTCTTTGGCGTTAAGGGCGGTGCTGCCGGTGGCGGCTGGGCTCAGGTGATCCCCATGGAGGATATCAACCTGCACTTTACCGGCGACTTCCACGCTATCGGTGCTGCCAACAACCTGCTGGCCGCCATGCTTGATAACCACATCCAGCAGGGCAATCAGCTCGGTATTGACGTTAAGCGCATCACCTGGAAGCGCGTCGTCGACATGAACGACCGTCAGCTGCGCCATGTTATCGATGGCATTGGTGGTAAGGCCCAGGGCGTGCCGCGCGAGGACGGCTTCGACATCACCGTCGCCTCCGAGGTCATGGCAATCCTGTGCCTGTCTACGAGCATCAACGACCTCAAGGAACGCTTGGGTGAGATTGTCGTCGGCTATAGCTTTGCCGGCGAGCCCGTCCGTGCCCGCGACCTCAAGGCCCAGGGTGCCATGGCCGCGTTGCTTAAGGACGCGCTCAAGCCCAACCTGGTGCAAACGCTCGAGGGCACGCCCGCGTTTGTCCACGGCGGTCCCTTCGCCAACATTGCCCACGGCTGCAACTCTATCATGGCCACGCGTATGGCGATGCGCTTTGGCGATGTCGCCATTACCGAGGCCGGCTTCGGTGCCGATCTGGGTGCCGAGAAGTTCCTCGACATCAAGTGCCGCATGACGGGCGTTCGCCCCAGCGCTGTCGTGATCGTCGCGACCGCTCGTGCGCTGAAGTACAACGGTGGCGTCGCCAAGGCCGACCTCAACGAGGAGAATCTCGAGGCACTCAAGGCTGGCATGCCCAACCTGCTGCGTCACGTCGACAACATCCAGAACGTTTATGGTCTGCCCTGCGTGGTCGCCATCAACCGATTCCCGACGGACACCGAGGCCGAGCTTGCGCTCATCGAGTCCGAGTGCCAGAAGCTCGGCGTCAACGTTAAGCTATCCGAGGTCTGGGCCAAGGGCGGCGAGGGCGCGCTCGAGCTGGCCGATGAGGTTATGCGTCTGATTGAGCAGCCGAGTGAGCTCAAGTTTGCCTATGAGGACGGCGCCGATGTGGCCGACGCTCTCGAGGCCATTGCCACCAAGGTCTACCGCGCCGACGGCGTTGACTTTACGCCGGCCGCCAAGCGCCAGCTCGCCGAGCTGCGCGAGAACGGCTTTGGCAACCTGCCGGTGTGCGTCGCCAAGACGCAGTACAGCTTTAGCGACAACGCCAAGGCCCTGGGCGCTCCCGAGAACTTCCGCATCACCGTGCGTGAGCTCAAGGTTTCTGCCGGCGCCCACTTTGTGGTCGCGCTGACCGGCAGTGTTCTGACCATGCCGGGTCTGCCCAAGGTGCCCGCGGCCGAAAACATCGACGTCGACAACGACGGCAACATCACCGGCCTGTTCTAAGCCTGCTGTCCATAGCTGCTAGCCCGCCCCGCCGCGCCCACAAGGCACGGCGGGGCTTTTTGATCCTTAGGCCCGCGCATGTCTTGTAGATACCGACGGACTCTGCCCGTCATAGGCTTTTGCGCGGGTAGAATGCATGGATAGCTTGAGGCTCACGCGCGACGGAAAGGAATCGTTGCATGGATCAGGACAAGACAACCGTGATGGGCGGCTACGGTTCCGCGCAGGTTGGCGATAGCGCCGATGCGACCCGCGTTGTTCCCAACCCCGGTTATACCGACCCCGCCGCGACGCAGCCTTCTGCCGAGCCCACCCGGGTTATGGGCTATGGCGACACGGCGCAGGATTCTTACGCTGCATCTTCGCAAGGCCCCTATGGCAACGCAGCCCCGGATCCGTTTGATTACGCGCCGCAGGATTCTTATGCTGCCTCGACGCCGAATCCCTATGATGACCTGCCGCAGAATCCCATTCCGCAGCCTCAGCAGACGACGTATATGCCTCGCACGGCGCAGCCTCGCTACGAGTCGCGCGAGCCGTATCGCGAGTACCCCAAGTCGATTCCGCAATATGGCGAGGACGAGGAGAAGAAGCCGTCGCGTTCGTCGAGCGTGATCAAGAAGATCCTCATCGTGCTGGCAATCTTCTTTGCGCTGTCGGTTGTGTTTGCCATCGTGTCGGGCATGCTCAACAAGCGAGGGAGTTCAACGGCCGATACCACTGCCGAGCAAACCGAGTCCGCCTCGTCTAGCACCGTCGATCTGAGTGATATCCCGGGGCAGTACTGGTCCAACGCCAAGAAGATCCTCAAGTCGCGCGGCGCCGATCTTTCGAATGCCGTGGTCCTGACTGATGATGGCTCAACGCCCGTCGTCGATGCCAACTGGGTCGTTACTTCTGCCTACTATAACGACAGCGGCAACCTCGAAATTCAGCTCACGCACAAGAACAGCTCAGGCAACTCGTCCGACGGCCAAAGCGGTACCGACAGCTCGAGCTCCAACACGCTGGAGGACTTGAGCAACAAGGCACAGGAGTTGGGAGACAAGGCGCAAGAGCTGGGCGACACGGCACAAAACCTGGGCGATACCGCGCAGAACTTGGGCGGCATGGCGACGGATGCCTGGAACGCCCTGCAAAACGGCATCTCGGGCGCGCAGGGAAACTAGCGGACGAGCGGAGCGGGGCTACAGCTGCTCGGCCGGACGCTCGGGCGAGCTAAAGCCCGAATCGAACGTGACGACGCACGAGACGTCGGGCCGGCGCTCATGCACGATGCGCGTGACGAGCTCCAGCAGCTCCTCGTCGGATATGTCAAAGCCGTCGGGACGCACCAGGTCAAATGACACAAAGCCGTCGTGCTCGTGCAGGTCGTGGATGGAGAGCGCGGGATCGATCTGCATGACGCCGCGCTTGACCCAGCCGCGCAGGTCGTCGCCGGTGGTGGCGATGGGGTCGCAGTGTAGCGTGATACCGATGCCCATCTGGCGCTTGATGTCGTGCTCGATGGTGTCCAGGATCTCGTGGTGCTCAAATGCGTCGCCCTCGCCGGGCATCTCCACGTGGGCGCTGGCAAACTGACGACCGGGGCCGTAGTCGTGCACCATCAGGTCGTGCGTGCCTAGGACCTGCGGATACGACATGATCTTGTCGCGGATTGCCTGGACGAGCTTGGGGTCGGGCGCTTGCCCCAGCAACGGGCTGATGGCGTCGCGCACTAGGCCCATGCCGCTGATGCAGATGAAGATGCCCACACCCAGGCCAGCCCAGCCATCGAGGTCAAAGCCGGTCGTCTGCGAAATAAGCGCCGCCACTAAGACCGAGCCCGAGGTGGTGACGTCGTTTTTGGAGTCCTGCGCCGTGGCGATGAGTGTTTCGGAATCGATACGGTTACCCAGCGCGCGGTTGAATGCGGCCATCCAGAATTTGACGAGCATGGACAGAACAAGGGCAGCCATGGAGAGCGCCGAATACACGGTGGGCGAGGGCTTGATGATCTTGGTGACCGACTCGAGGATCAGGTTGATGCCGACGGCGCAAACCAGGACGGCGACAAACAGACCGGCCAGGTACTCGTAGCGGC
>CAJJYO010000067.1 GCA_905197385.1 uncultured Collinsella sp. | reverse complement strand
GAGCCGTACTCGTCGACGATCTTCTCGGCCACGCCGTCGCGCACGACGGACACGCGCGAAAGCGTGCGCAGGCCCAGCGGTGTCATGACGGAGTCCTCGTCCAGGTCGTCATAGCCCAGAACTGCCGCCACGTGCTGCGGGTCGGACAGGTCCTTAGGCGTCATGCGGCTCAGCTCGGCGCGGATCTTCTCGGCGTTTGCCTCGGAGGAATCGCTTGCGTAGTCGCGGATCATCAAGTCGTATTCGGTATCCATGCTGGAGCCCGCGAGCTGCTCGAGCTGCATCTGCACGAGCTTGCCCTGGTTACCCAGCTTGACGATGCAATCCTTAAGCTCGGTCTTTGCCTGTTGCATGATCTCGAAGCTCGAGAAAATACCGGTGATGTCGGCGAGCGTAACGTAGTCGTCGAGCTCAAGGGCCGTCAGGCGCAGCAAGGAGCGATCGAGCGACTGACGGGTGGTCTGAAGCGTGGCGACGAGCTGGTTGACCGAGCTCATGATGGTGGTGACGGGCTGGATCTCGTAGCTCTTGCCGTGAACGTACACGTTAACGACGGCACGGCGAGCCGAAACCGAGATCACGATGGCATCGGTGAGCACCGACATGCGAGCGGCAGTACGGTGACGCATGCCCGTCTCACTCGTGGCGAGCGAGGGATCGGGATTGAGGTGGAAGTTGGCGCGCAGGATCTGGGTGAGGTCGCCATCGATGACGATGGCGCCGTCCATCTTGGAAAGCTCGAACAGGCGGTTCGAGGTAAACGAAATGTTGAGCGGGAAGCCGTCGTTACCGGCAGCGAGCACGTTTTCGGTGTCGCCGACGCAGATAAGGGCGCCCAGGTGACCGGCGATGATCATGTCGAGGGCGGTGCGGATCGGCTGACCAGGTGCCGTCAGGCGGATGGCCTGTTCCATACGCTTTTGCAGCTCGTTCTTATCCAAGGCATCGCTCCCATCGTGTACGCTCCATAAACGCTAAATAGTTTCTCACGGTTTGTCCCTGCGGCGCTTGCGAAATCCGATGCTTACAGAATGAGCGAACACAGCTGAGAGCCCAACCCAAATCAGCTGTTCATGTGGTAGCATCGGGATTCGCATAAATGAGGGAGTAGTCGCGTGATCGGGTTCGCCTCCGGTGGCGCGGCAAGTCAACACACTGGCCGATGCGGCCTGGCTTGCCTTAATGAACGAGACTCGTGGCTGTGCGCGCAACGCGTACGCCACGGGTCTTTTTTGTTACTCCCCCAAGAGGTACACGCGGGCCCGCCCGCAGAGAGGGAGCCAGACTATGGGACTCGCAGAGCTTGTGTTGCTCGCTATCGGCCTTTCTATGGACGCTTTTGCCGTATCCATCTGCAAGGGCCTTGGCATGAAAAGGATCAACCTTAAGGTCGCCGTGATACTCGGCCTGTTCTTTGGCGGTTTCCAGGCCGGCATGCCCGTAATTGGGTGGGCCCTTGGTAGCCAGTTCATGGGCATCATCAGCCCCATCGACCACTGGATCGCCTTTATCCTGCTCGCCTTTATCGGCGGCAAGATGCTGTGGGAAGCCTTTACTGAGGACGAGAACGAAGGCGACGGCAAGGATGCCGAAAAGATCGACCTGGGCGAATATCTAATCCTTGCCATCGCCACCTCGATTGACGCGCTTGCCGTGGGCATCTCGTTTGCCGCGCTCTCGGTCGATATCGTTCCTGCCGTGTCGCTCATTGGCATCACGACCTTTCTCTTCTCCGTTGCCGGCGTAGCGATCGGCCACACCTTTGGCGCGCGCTACGAAAAACCCGCCGCCATCGTGGGTGGCGTCGTACTCGTCCTCATCGGGCTTAAGATCTTGCTTGAGCATCTGGGGATTCTCGCGATATAAAAAAACGCCTCTCATAAGCTCAACGGTCAACATAGAGGCCTCATGCAGTGTTTTGCATGAGGCCTTTTCATGCAGACTTTTGCATGTCATACTGATATGCAAAAGTCTGCACGTTAGGAGATCGCCGTGGATACCCTTCCCATCACCACACCGCGCCAAGCTGGCGTCTACGTGCGCCGGGCACGCGAGGCGCAAGGGATCACCCGTGCGACCCTCGCTAAAAAGGCCGGTGTTTCGGAGCGCCTGCTCGCATCGCTCGAGCTGGGCGACGCCACCGGCATTCGACTCGACAAGTTGCTGACCGTCTTTAACGCACTCGGCATAGGTCTCTTCGCGCAAAGCGATAACGACTCCATCGCATCGCCCTCCGAACATCCGACGACGATAGTGAACCTCCCTATCGCGAACTCGAATACCCTGCCAAAGCCAAGCGTAGGCAGACGACCCACTCGACAAGGAACGCCATCTTCCTATGGTGCCTTGCTGGCCCAAATCGCAGCCGAGCAAGGCCTTTCCGGCACTTCAAACCTCTCCTTTGGCTGCAAGGTTGTGAAATAAATGGCAGAGATGGAACTCGCGACCCTCATTTGTGGCGAAATCGCCGGCACTCTCCGGCAAGACGAGCATGGACTCTGCAGCTTTGTATACGCCCCAACCTATCGCGGAGCACCGCTATCGCTAACAATGCCGCTTTCCAATCGCACGTATGGCCATAACATCGTCCGCCCATTCCTATTTGGCCTTTTGCCCGACAGTCAAGAGCAGCGTCGCGCTATTGCCGCCGAGCATGACGTTGCATCCAACAACCCCGTCGCCCTCTTGTGCCATATCGGTCTTGACTGCGCGGGGGCCGTTCAGTTTTGTCGAGCCGATCAATTAGACGCCGCCCGCGGCAGGGTCTCGACATACCGCCCGCTTACCAATTCTCAAATCGCTCACAAGCTCAAAGCAATTCGCGATGGCGAAAGAGAGACATGGATGGGCTCCAACGAAAGCTGGTCCCTGGGCGGCAATCAAGGCAAATTTGCACTAGCTTGGCATGATGGCCAATGGTGCGAATGCCTAGGGTCATCCCCCACTACCCATATCTTCAAAAATGGTGTCGTTGGGTTCAAACATCAGGCCTTAAACGAATTCGTCTGCATGAAAACGGCTCGGCGTGTTGGCATTCCAACTGCCAACGTCTCCTATTGCACATTTGAAGACGAAGCCGCGCTCGTCGTTGAACGGTACGACAGAATGGCCAATAGCAGCGGAAATATCGAAAGGGTGCATCAGGAGGACTTTTGCCAGGCGCTCGGTGTATTGCCAAGCCAGAAATACACCGCTGACGGAGGACCAACTACACGAGACATCCAAGAACGACTGATCAACACAGTCCCCCACCACATGAATCTTGTGCTTTTTACCTATATGTTGTTCTACAACGCCATTATCGGAGCGCCTGACGCACACGCTAAAAACTACTCGCTCATCCTAGGCAAAGGCACAAACGCGGCGCTCGCACCCATGTACGATGTCGCATCGGGCTTAGCGTATGAGCGCATGCGACGTCGGGCACGCCTGGCCATGAGCGTTGGCGGCGAAAATCGTGTGGGGCGCATCGGTCCAGGCGCTATCCGTCGATACCACGGTATGGGCGACCCCGCGCTGGAGGCGGCGCTCATCGATGCCGGACTATCTGAGAAGTTTTGCTTTGCGACCATGATGGACCTCGCCTACGAGGTACCCGTTTGCATGGAAGAGGTCATGGACGAATACGCCGACCTGCCCGGCATGGCGGACCTGCGCGAGCATATGCTCGGCCCCGTCCGCGAAAACTGCCAGCGCACCCTCGACCTCATCAAGGCGGATATGGGCTAGACGCCAATCAATTTCCCATTTCTTAAAAAAGAGAGGGGGCACCCGTCGCAAAAGCTCGGATGCCCCCTCTCATAATGTCATTTGCAATCCGCTAGCACGTAGCTCGGACTGCTGCTAGCGCAACCTTTACGCAGCGAGGCGCTTGAGGACGTCGATGAGCAGCTCGTAGAAGCGCTCGGCAGAAGCGAGCTCCATGCTCTCGTCCGGGGTGTGGACATCGGAGAGCGTCGGGCCCACGGCGATGGCGTCCAGGCCGTGCAGGGCCTCGGCAAACAGGCCGCACTCAAGGCCGGCGTGAATGGACTCGATTCGTAGCTCGGAGCCAAAGAGCTCGCGATAGCTCTCGACAAAGATGTCGCGGACCGGCGAATGCTCGGCATAGCTCCAGCCGGGATACTCGAACTCAAACTTGGCGTCGAATCCCAGGACATCGGCCAGCGTCTGCAGGCGGTCCTTGAACTCGTTCTGCAGCGAGGTGATCGAGGAGCGCGGGGACAGCATGATCTTGACTTGGTCGTCAGAGGTGGCAACCACGCCGATGTTGGAGGAAACCTCGACGGAGCCGTCGGTGGCGACATTGCGGCGGATCACACCGTTGGGGGCAAGACGCAGAGCGCGAATAAGGGCAAGTGCGGACTTTTCGTCCATGGCCTCGACCTCAGTGTTGTCGGCAATCTCAACCGTGCAGGTAAAGCCGGGGTCGAAGACCTCGAGCTCGGCAGTAACGTCGGCGATGATGCCCTTTGCGATCTGGGCCGCGGCCTCGGCTGCAGCGTGGTCGGCGTAGACCAGCTCGGCCTTGCACTCACGGTTGATGGCGTTGTCCTTGGTGCCGCCGTTAAAGCTAACGATGGCGGGCTCGCCGGCAACCATCAGGCGGTCGATGATGCGGGCCATGATGAGGTTGCCGTTGCCGCGCTCCAGGTTAATATCGCTGCCGGAGTGGCCGCCCAGCAGGCCGGAGATGTCGAGCGTGAGGGCGCTACCGGTCTTGTGCTCGCGCGCGATCGGGCAGGTGTAGGTAACGACGACACCGCCGGCGCAGCTGACGGTAGCAACGCCCTCTTCCTCGGAGTCAAGGTTAATCATGGTGCGGGCGCTAATCTGGGACTTGTCGAGCGTCTCGGCGCCGACCAGGCCGGTCTCCTCGTCGGTGGTGAATACGCACTCGAGGGCGGGGTGAACGATCGAATCGTCATCGAGAACAGTGAGCATCAGAGCGACGGCAATACCGTTGTCGGCGCCCAGAGTGGTGCCGTTAGCGGTGAGGAAGCCGTCCTTGACGACCAGGTCGATACCATCAGTCGTAAAGTCGTGCTCGACGGAGCCCAGCTTGTCGCACACCATGTCGATGTGGCCCTGCAGCATCACGGTCGGGGCATTCTCGGCGCCGGCAGATGCGGGCTTGCGAATGATGACGTTGTAGACCTCGTCCTGGTACACATCGAGACCGCGCTCCTTGGCAAACGCGACCAGGAAATCGCTGATGCCCTTCTCGTTGCCAGACCCACGGGGGATCGCGCTGACCTCCTCAAAGAAATGGAACAGCTGGGCGGGCTCGTAACCGGTAATCTTGTAGTCCATGGTGCCTCCTTGGCGCAACTGGTTAGACAGTAAGACATGCGACTTGTATATTCCCAGACTTTGCGTGCATAAACCAGTCGAAAACGCCGAGCGCCCTCGCATCATCGGCTAACGGCGAGGAAACGCCACTTTATCAAGATAAAGCAGGTTAGACGGGCCGTGCCGAAGGGACGTTGGACCCTTCAACCAACTTCAACGCCTGTTGAACATTAATGCATACACCATTGGTATGTTTGATGAGATTTTTGTCCTCTGTCACGACGTAATCGGCATCAATGCGATTGGCGACGCCCAGCATCAGGTCGTCCTCAAAGTCGTTGTGATGATACTTGAACACAAAGGAGTCGAAGACCTCGTCTGCACCGACCGAGGCAATAATCGACTTTTGCCGAATCAGGCGAACGCACGCCCACGCTGTCTCGTCGGCACCGGCGATGGCTTCGGGAGTGAGAGCCCCCTCACGGCGGGCGTCGGCCTTCATCGTCCTTCCCAGAATGTAATAGACGTCTTTGACAGACAGGGAGGACGAGAAGAGGACGATATCCTCCGCTTCCGCCGCGCGAGAAAGGAGCTCGACTATCGGCCTGGTCGCATTCGTGCGAGCGAGAAAGTAATCTAGCCAGACGTTCGTGTCGATCAACAGCTTGAGCACACGTTTCGTTCCGACGCCGCTCATAATTCGATCCAATCGCTGAATCTCTCGCTCATCATTTGATCGTATAACTCGTCGTAATCAAAGGCTTCATCGGGGCTCGGCCTCTGAATCGAGAACCGCTCATAAAAATTCGAAATTAACGCAGCCCCTTCCGAGACGCGGGACGAACTCGCCTTCGATCGTATGTCGTCAGGCAGGACTTCGTCATCATTCTTTTTTGCGACGGGCATATGACCGTTCTCGGTCAAGTACTGCCACAGCTCCCTCACAGCTTGTGACGGCGTCATGCCGATATGCGCCAGCACGGCGTCCCCAGCCTCTTTGAGTTGGCGATCCATGCGCACATTCATCTGGACCGGCCGTGAGTCGAGTACCGATATTGGCATGCTAGCTCCTTCTGCTATACATATTTATATTTCGAGTATAGCACCATTTACTCATAAAAAAGGGGCGCCCCGACAGGAGTGCCCCTTCGCAAAGCTATGTTACGCCCTACAGCGCGCCGGAACCGGCTTGCATCATGCCGCCGGGGCCCGAGCTCACGCCACTGCTCACAGGCGCGGCGTTTCCGGTGTGCGGCGCTGCCGGAGCGGTATCGCCCCCGAGCGCACCTGCCGGACGCGGCGCTGGAATCTCGCCTGTGCCATGGCTAAAGACGAACTTGCCGTCGGCCACGTCGCACAGGACGGTATCGCCCTCGCCCCACTCGCCGGCCAGCAGCTCCTCGGACAGCGGGTCCTCGATGAGCTTTTGGATGGCGCGGCGCAGCGGACGCGCGCCATTGGTGAGGTCAGTGCCCTCGGCCACGATCTTGTCGTAGGCCGCATCGGTGAGCTTGATGTTCATGCCATTAGCGATCAGGCGCTGACGCAGGTCGTCCACCAGCAGGTGCGCGATCTTGGTCAGGTTCTCGCCCGAGAGCTTCTGGAACACCACAATGTCGTCGATACGGTTGAGCAACTCGGGGCGGAACAGGCGCTTGAGCTCGCCCATCGCGCGGCCCTTGATCTCGCTCGACGTGAGACCCTGCTCGCCGGTGGTGCCAAAGCCAACGCTCGCATCCTGCGCGATCTCGCGGGCGCCCACGTTTGACGTCATGATGATCACGGTGTTGCGGAAGTCAACCGTCTTGCCCTGGCTATCGGTCAGACGACCCTCCTCCAGCACCTGCAGCAGGATATTGAAGATGTCGGGGTGCGCCTTCTCGATCTCGTCGAACAGCACGACCGAGTACGGGTGACGGCGAACAGCCTTGGTGAGCTGGCCGCCCTCGTCGTGGCCCACATAGCCCGGGGGGCTACCGATGAGCTTGGAGACCTCGAACTCACTGCCAAACTCCGACATATCGAAGCTGATGAGCGCGTCCTTGCTGCCAAAGAGATACTCGGCGAGCGTCTTGGCGAGCTCGGTTTTGCCCGTGCCGGTGGGGCCCAGGAAGATAAAGCTGCCGCCGGGGCGACGCGGGTCCTTGAGCGGCGAGCGGCTGCGGCGCACGGCCTTGGCAACGGCCTCGACGGCCTCGTCCTGACCGATGATGCGCGTCTTGAGCACGCTTTCGGCCTGCAGCAGGCGGCGGCTCTCGCTCTCGGTGAGCGAGGACACCGGCACGCCCGAGGTCACGGACACGATGTCGGCAATCTGGGAGACATCGATGGTGAGCGGGCTGGCGTCGAGCTCGGCCGTCCAGGCAGCCTTGGCCTCGGCGAGCTCAATCTCGGCAGCCTTTTGCTGCTCGGTGATCTCGGCGGCCTTGTTCATGTCGTCGCTCTCGGTGGCCTCCTGCGCGGCGGCCTTAAGCTCCTCCACGCGATGCTCGGCCTCGCGCACCGGCTCGGGCGCGCGGTTGGCGGCGATGCGGGCGCGGGCGCCGGCCTCGTCAATGAGGTCGATGGCCTTATCGGGC
>CAJJYO010000066.1 GCA_905197385.1 uncultured Collinsella sp. | reverse complement strand
CGCGAGTTCGATGTCCTCGCCCTGCTTATGGCGCATGCCGAGACCGTGCTCACGCGCGAACGCATCGCGCACGAAGCGCTGGGCTACGAATACATGGGCGACACCAACAACGTCGACGTGCACATCGCGCATCTACGCGCCAAGATCGAGGACGCCGGCGGCGCCCGCATCATCCAGACCGTGCGCGGGGTGGGCTATGTCTGCCGCGCGTAACGCCGAGGCCAAGCGCGTCACCTCCATCGCCCGCGCCATCAACTGGAGCTATATGTGGCGCCGCCTGATGAGCTACGTTTGGCTCGACCTGCTGCTAGTAGTGATTGTGGCGGCGATCCTTGTCTATGGATACAACCAGACGCTGCCCAACGGCGCGTTTACCGCAGGATGGATCCCCAGCGCCACCGTTCGCGGCATGACGCTGACGCCCGCGCGCGGCTGGGACCTGACAACGCTCACCTATACCGTCGAGCTCGCGCGTACCACCAAGACTTTCCCCCTCGCGCAGGACCTCGTCACGCTATGGCCTCTCTACCTTGTCGTTGTGGGTTGGCAGGTCATCAGCGTGCTCAACATGCTCGGCGGCGCCCGCCGCGTGCGCCGCACCATGGCGCCGCTCAACGATCTGGCCCTGCGCGTGGACGAACTCGGCCGCATGCAACTCGCCGGCGGCAAAATGGAAACACTGGAGCAGGCCATCGAGCGCGCAAGCGTCGACTCGCCGAGCGTCACCACCGGCGACGCCGACCTGGCAAGCATCGAGGTCGCACTCAACCGCCTGCTGCGCCAGATGCAAGAGGCCAAGCTGCAGCAGATGCGCTTTGTCAACGACGCGAGCCACGAGCTGCGCACGCCCATCGCGGTGATTCAGGGCTACGTGAACATGCTCGACCGCTGGGGTAAGGACGACCCGGACGTGCTGACGGAATCCATCGCGTCCCTTAAAGCCGAAAGCGAGCACATGCAAGAGCTTGTGGAGCAGCTGCTGTTTTTGGCGCGCGGCGATGCCGGGCGCACGGTCCTGCGGCGCGCGCATACCAACTTGGCTGCACTGGTCAGCGAGGTATGCGAAGAATCGCAGATGATCGATACCGAGCACACGTATCGGCTGGCTTCTGACGCTGCGCTTGCCAGCGACCCGCGCTGCGACGCGCCCGTCGACGTGGCGCTCGTGAAGCAGGCTCTGCGCGTGATCGTGCAAAACGCCGCCAAGTACTCGGATGCGGGAACGACCGTCACATTTGGCATAACGCCGGATGCGGGCGCGGGCACGATCGACATAAGTGTTGAGGACGAGGGCATCGGCATGAACCAGGAATCCGCAGCTCACGCGTTCGAGCGGTTCTACCGTGCCGACAACGCGCGCGATGCCGGCGCACAGGGTTCGGGTCTGGGGCTTGCGATCGCCAAGTGGATCGTCGACAGCCACGGCGGCGTCATCGGTGTGACCTCGGTCGAAGGGGTCGGCAGCCGCTTTACGATTCGCCTGCCACGATAGGAAGCCCCTCGGCATAAATAAAGGGATAGGGCCACGCGGCCCTATCCCTTTTTGCCAGCTATGGCAGCTTGTGCGCTACTCGCGGCACAGGTGCACGGCGAAACCGGCGAACTCGCGCTTAAAGTACACGAGTTTGGTGCCACCGTCGGGCAGCAGCACGCGCGACTCCTCGTTGACCTCGAGCCCACGCTCGGCAAACCACTTCTCAGCTGCATCGATGTCGTTGACGGCAAAGCCGATGTGACCTTTGGTGCCACGACCGTTCTGCTTCATGATCTCGACCAGCGAATCGTTGAAGTACGAAACCGGGGTCTCGATGACGGGCAGGCCCATCATCGTCGAGAACAGCTCCGCGATCTCCAGGGCGTCTGCCGGGTCGGTGGCGTTAATGCCCACATGGGCAACGCGCATACCAAAGAGCTCTACCGGGTTGGCGTTCTGCTCACTCATGCAGTCAGCGCCTACTGAGCCATGACGTCGAGAACGGCCTTCTCGGCGGCAACGCGGTTCATGCCGGTCATGAAGGGCACGCCACTCACGTACGGGCAGGTGAGGCCCTCGGGGGCAACGGTGGTGGCGATCAGCAGGTCAGCGCCCTCGTCGCAGTAATCCTTGGCCTCGGAGATGGCGCACTGCACGATCTCGTACTTGTCGGCATAACCGTTGGCGTCGAGCAGGGTAGCGACCTTCTGGGCAACGAGCGTGGAAGTAGCAGCGCCAGCACCGCAAGCCAAAACGATCTTCTTCATAGGTAATGTCTCCCTTCATGGTTTACTTTAGGTAAGTGTACCGCAGCGAGCGATGGCACTCGGCCTCGATGAGCTTTTATGCCAGTTTGCTTGCGCGCTGCGTATAATACATCTAGTACGTGTTGTCATACCGCTCGCTTTATGAGCGACTAAGGACCCTAATATGCCCGATTCCCGCACCCTCTGGACCGCCGTCGTTATCATCTGCATCGCCGTGTCGGTGTTCTTTAGCGTCAAAAAACGCACCACGTTTAAACGCCTGCAGCAATTGATGGCCGCCAAGCAGTGGGACGAGTTCGATCGTTTGCTCGACGGCAAACTCACCAGCATGCTGTACCCGCGCTACAACCGCGACTACCTGCGCCTGAACTCCTATCTGCTGCGCGAGGACCACGAGCACGCCAGCGAGATGTTCGACCTGCTGCTGGGGCTCAACCTCCCCAAGATGCAGCGCGTCGACCTGGTGATCAAGGCCTTTAACTACTACGTTGGTCAGGAGGACCGCAAAAAGGCCAAGGAGTTGCTGCACGAGATCAAGGGCTTTGAGGGCGGTCAGGCCGAGGCAGTTGCGCACGAGTGCCAGCTGATGTACGACACGATGATTCTCAAGCGCCACAACGACATTCCCGAGCTGGAGCGCATGCTCGAGGATGTCGGCGACGACCCGGTCAAGCGCTGCCGCTTGGAGTACCTGCTGGCCCTGCAGTACCAGAACAAGGGCGACGAAGCCAAGTTCCAGGAGTTCCTGGAGAAGTCGGGCCAACACTCGATGGCCGTCAACGCGTAACGGACGGCTTGTGCTAGACTTCTAGTCTCACGGGGGCGTGGCGGAATTGGCATACGCAGGAGACTTAAAATCTCTCGCCGCAAGGATTGTGGGTTCGAGTCCCACCGCCCCTACCATATGATTGCTTGCGAGCCCGTGTTCCCCAGGGATGCGGGCTCGCTTCTTTTAGATGCCGGCGGGGCTCTAAGTTGCGGTGGAATAGTTCCTGTTTTGGTAGTTTACCAGCCCATTTAGGAACTATTCCACCGCAACTTAGGTTGGTGTTCCCACATTTTCCGATGGAAAAACGTGGTTGTCTCCCACATTTTCCGATGGAAATACGTGGTTGTCTCGCACATTTTCCGATGGAAACGACCAAATGGCCTTATACTAGCCGAGAGGGTTGGGAGGCAATATGCAGCGACAGCTTATGAGTGAACTTATCGCTTGGAAATCAAGGGCGAATCGCAAACCTCTCTTGCTTAGGGGAGCCCGCCAGACAGGAAAGACTTGGCTTCTTAACGAATTCGCAAGCCAGCAGTATCGAAACGTCATTCGTTTTGACTTTATGCTCGAGCCGAGCACACGCTCGCTGTTCGATGGGGACCTCGACCCCAAGCGCATCATCTCCCAGATAGAACTCCTACGTGGCCAAACCGTAACGCCGGCAGACACGCTCATCATCTTCGACGAGATCCAAGAGGCGCCACGCGGGATCACCTCACTCAAGTACTTCAACGAACTTGCACCCGAATACCACATCGTGGCAGCCGGTTCCTATATGGGCCTCGCGCTCCGACGCGAAAACGAGTCATTTCCCGTCGGCAAAATCGACCAGCTCACCATGCGTCCCATGGGGTTTGCCGAGTTCGTTCGTGCCGTCGACGGCAACCCGCTCGCCGATGCCATCCTTGCCGCAGACATGAACCTTCTGGCAAACGTTACCGAAAAGCTCGAGCACTTGCTCAAGGAATACCTTGTTGTCGGCGGTATGCCCGAAGTTGTCTCCACTTTCGCCGAGACACGCGACTTCATCGAAGCCCGAAGGCTTCAACAGCAAATCATCGAGGCTTACGAATCCGATTTTGGCAAACATGCACCCGCCCGCATCGTCGAGCGCATGAGGTTGGTTTGGAAATCCCTTCCCGGCCAGCTTGCAAAGGAGAACAAGAAGTTTGTCTATGGCGCCCTTCGTCCCGGAGCGCGCGCACGCGATTTCGAGGAAAGCCTCCAGTGGCTCACGGACTACGGAATCGTTCATAAAGTGCCACGTGTTTCCGCTCTAAAGGCGCCGCTCTCGAGCTACGAAGACCTCTCGGGCTTCAAACTGTTCTGCATCGACACCGGCATCCTCGGAGCGCTCTCCGGTCTCTCTCCGGCCATCGTTCTTAACGGATCCGCTGTTTTTACCGAGTTCAAAGGTTCGCTGACCGAACAATACGTCGCGCAGGAGCTTTTGCTCCAGGACAAAACTCCCGCGTATTGGTCCTCTACCTCCGGCAATGCCGAAACCGACTTTGCCATCGACCATGCGGGAACCGTGCTTCCGCTTGAGGTCAAGGCGGCAGAGAACCTTAAAGCGAAGAGTCTGAAAGTAGCCTGCGAAAAATTCAAACTCGAGCGTTGCGTGAGGAGCTCCCTGGCGGCATATAGAGACGAGGGCATGCTCATCAATATTCCGCTTTGGGAGATTGGGCAGATCGACAAGCTGGCATAGGCGCTGTGGGGACGCCCCGCAAGGACTGTCCCCAGGTGCCGGCAGAAAAGGAACATCCCCAGGTGCCGGCTGTTGAGTTGCGGTGGAATAGGGACTGTTTGGTGCCCGAAAGGGCGATTTTAGTCCGTATTTCACCGCAAATTATTTAGAGGGTGCTGAGAGTGGGGGTCCAGGCGATGGTGGGAGTCGCGCCGTCGAGAACCTCGTTGATGGTGACGGCCATGCCAGCGAGTAGGCTGTTCTCGCTTACGGTGAGCGTCTTGTAGCCGCCGGCTCGCATGAGCTCGCGAATCACCACGGCACCTGCCAAGATCACGCTCGCGCGCTTGGGCTGCACGCCCGGCAACGCGGCAATGCCTGCAACATCCAACGCAGACATGCGCTCGATAGCGGCCGAAATCTGCTCCATCGAAAGCTCGCGCAGGTGCACAAAGCTCGAGTCGTACGGCTCCAGTTCGTGAACGAGTGCCACGAGCGTGGTGACGGTACCGCCCACCGCGACGAGGCGCTCGGCGCGCTCAAAGTCGACAGGTAGGCCCTCAAAGTAAGCCCCGAACTGCTCGCCCGCCGATGCACCAGCGGCGACAAGTTCACTGTCCGTTGGCGGCAGCGCCGAGAAAAACCGCTCCGTCACGCGACGGCAACCGATGTCCAGCGAGCGCGTTCCCTCCAGCGCGAAGACCCCGCGCTCCGGAGCGTATACGCCCGTCACGAGGTCCGTGGAGCCACCACCCGAATCGGGAACAATGATGCGCTCGACGGCAAAGTCGTGTGCCACGCCAAAAAACGTCAGGCGTGCCTCAACCTCGCCCGGAATCACCTGCGGTTCGAGCCCCAGCCCGCGCAGGCCGTCCAGCAGCAGCGCGGCGTTGGACGCATCGCGCGCGGCACTCGTGCAGGTGGTACAGATGCACGCGGCGCCAAAGTCGCGCGCCTCGTCCACAAACATGCGGCACGCAGCGAGCACGCGCTCGACGGCCGCCTCACAAAAGCGACCCGTCGCGTCCACGCCCTCGCCCAGGTCGGTAATCTCGGTATGTTTGGACGATCCCACGATCGCCCCAGCCTCAACCTGGGCCAGCACCAGTCGCGACGACACCGTTCCCAGGTCGATCGCCGCCACCTTATATCGTTTGCAATTTGTCATTGCGGGCTCCCCTCCGGGCGCTACTCGCCTACTCGCCGCTGGACGCGACCGTCTGACCCTCGACGCCGTTAAATCCAAACAGCATATCGAGCGCCTGGATGTACCACGGCACGTCCTTACCGACTTCTTCGATTTCCTTGGCAACTTCGCTGGCCTTCTTGGCGTTCGACGACTTCTGGCTCGACGAAGGATCCGAATCGTCGTCCAGGCCCTGCACTTCAATCCTCTTCTCGCCGGGCATCACCAGGCCCAGGTCCTCGGATGCCGCGTCCTTAATGCCCTCCTCCGAAAGCAGCTTGTCGACGCTTTTTTGCAGGTCGTCGTTATATTGCTCGCGAATCTCGACCTGCTTGGCCAAGATGTCGCTCGAGCGTTTTGCCACATACAGGTCACGCACGGGGAAATACAGGCTCACGAGCGCCAGGGCAACGACAATGCCAACAAACAGCCCTCGCTGAGGACCGTGGGTAAAGTCGTAGATTGCTTTGACCACCGCGTTGTCGTTGGCGTAATGCATGAAGTCCGAGCCTGAAAGACGGTTCGAGGGCCTACTCGGCTTTTCATGCGTTTGAGCCGAGGAACGCTGAACATGCGACGAACGTGCCGGGCGCACCGGTCCATCTGCCGAAGTATTCGATTGAGCATTGGGGCGCGAGGTACTTGTCGGGCGCTGCGCGGAGCGGTCGGCACCGGCGTAGGCGGACCCACCGAGCTGCACCGTGCGCGCACGGCGAGGCGACGGCTCACGCGGACCGGCGGAATAGTACCTGTTGTCGTAAATCTGATCCATGTGCGCCTTGTGCGGTTGAGGTTTGTTTGCGCTAAGTCCTTTAGTTATAGCACGAGCGCCCGCACTGCCTTCGCCAGCCTTTGCTCGACATAAAAAAGGCGCTGAGCCATATGGCCCAGCGCCCAATGGCGGCCATCAGAAGTGGAGCGGCGTCGAGTCAACCCCGCCCCCGCGCGCACCACTTGTTTAGCGAATGTTGTAAAACGCGGCCTTGCCGGCGTAGCGCGCGCTGCCCTCGAGCTCGTCCTCGATGCGGATGAGCTGGTTGTACTTGGCGATACGGTCGCTGCGGCCGACTTGATCTGGCCGGCGTTGACGCCCACGACCAGGTCGGCAATCGTGGAGTCCTCGGTCTCGCCGGAGCGGTGGCTCACGATGCAGGCATAGCCGGCCTCCTTGGCGGTCTCGATGGCCTCGAGCGACTCGGTGAGCGTGCCGATCTGGTTGACCTTGACCAGGATCGCGTTGGCGGCACCCAGCTCGATGCCCTTCTTGAGGCGCTCGGTGTTAGTGACGAACAGGTCGTCACCCACCAGCTGCACCTTGTTGCCAATGCGGCGGGTAAGCTCGACCCAGCCGCCCCAGTCCTCCTCGGCCATGCCGTCCTCGATGGAGATGATGGGATAGGTGTCGACGAGCTTCTCCCAGTAATCGACCATCTGGGCACTCGTGTACTCCACGCCCTCGCCCTTGAGCTCATACATACCGGTCTCAGCGTTGTAGAACTCGGTGGACGCCGGATCCATGGCGTACATGAAGTCGACGCCGGGCTTAAAGCCAGCCTTTTCGACGGCCTTGGTGATGTACTCGAACGGCTCGGCATTGGTCTTAAGGTTGGGGGCAAAGCCGCCCTCGTCGCCCACGGAGGTGGCCAGGCCCCTGGACTTCAGGATGGAAGCCAGAGCGTGGAACACCTCGGCGCACCAGCGCAGGGCCTCCTTGAAGCTGGGCGCGCCCACAGGCATGATCATAAACTCCTGCGTGTCCACGGTGTTGGTAGCGTGTGCGCCGCCGTTCAGGATGTTCATCATGGGGACGGGCAGGCGGTTGCCGTTCACGCCGCCCAGAAAGCGGTACAGGGGCATTTCCAGAGAAGCGGCGGCAGCGCGGCAGGCGGCAATGGAGACCGCCAGAATGGCGTTTGCGCCCAGATTGGATTTGTCCTTGGTGCCGTCGGCCCGGAGCATGGCGGCATCAATGGCGTAGATGTCGGATGCATCCATGCCCCCC
>CAJJYO010000065.1 GCA_905197385.1 uncultured Collinsella sp. | reverse complement strand
GGTCGCCGATAGCGCCGACATTTTCGGGCGCCGCGGTCAGCGACTCCTCAAAGGTAATGCCCTCGTCGCCAAAGGTGAGCTCCATCGACTCGCGCGCACCGCGGTCGGGAATGGCAAACACGCAGGCGTAGCGCTTGCCCACGACTTCCTGAATGCGCGTCATAAAGCGATTGTCCGAGCCCGCAATGGCCGGCTGCTCAATCTTGAGCTCCGCCGTCACCGCGCCGCCGGCACGGATCAGGCTCACGTAGTTCAGGCGCTGCTGGGCACGTACATACAGGCCATCCAGCCGGTCAATCCCTGCCTCGCCAGCACGCGCCTCGATATCCTCGTAGGCACGCAGGCAATCGTCGAACAGCGAGCGCGGCTCGGACAGCACCACGAGCGCCTTGCCGCTCACGTGCGCCAGCGGGCTCACGGTCTGGCCGTACATTACCGGCAAAAAGCGGTCGAGCTCGGGTGTAACGATGCGCGCATCCACCATCTCGAGCAATGCGGCCAGCTTGCTGTCGTCCTGGCTGGCGCGATAGAGCGCCACATGCATGTTGTGGACGGCCTCGTCGGTAAGCGCCAGCTCACGGCAGGGGAAGATCTCGATACTGTCCTCGTTACCGATGGTCTGCCCCGTGGAGCTCACCATGCGGCGTATGCGATCGATCTCGTCGCCAAAGAACTCAATGCGCACGGGCGCTTTTTCCTGCGCGGGAAACACCTCGACGGTGTCGCCGTGCACGCGAAACAGACCGGGCGCGTCGGCGGCGCCGGCATTGGTGTAGCCCATGCCCACTAGGCGCTGCGGCACCTCATCAAAAGGAATCTCCTCGCCCACCGCAAAGGTCGTGGACTCCCAATAGCGGCTCTCGACCGGCGGCACGCAGCGCAGCAGCGCGCGGGCCGAGGCAACCATGATGCAGTTGTCCCCGCGCACGATGCGCCCCAGAGCCTCGCAGCGCTGCGCCACCACGGCATCGTCGGGCGCCTGCTCGCGCCACGGATAGTCCTTGCGCTCGGGAAAACGGCACACGTGCGCCAGCCCCACGTAGGCGGCAAGGCTGCGCGCGGCGCGATCGGCCGCATCCTCGCCACTCACAATGTAGACCGTCGGGCGCGGACGGCGCGCAAACTGGGCGGCCGCCATAAGCGTGCGGCCCGACTGCGACACGGCCAGCGTCACGTCCTCGCCGGCATCGAGTCCGGCCTCGACGGTCTGCAGCGCCTCGGCAGTGTAGAGCTGCGCGGCTATACGGTGAATGAGCATGCTGTTCCTCCGGCATCGCAACGCCAAAAGCCCGCCGGGGCAAGCTCGGCGGGTCGTACGTCAAATACATTGTCTGTCATGATAGCGCATGGAGAGGACTCCGGCTCAAGGGCAAACCCAGCCCCGCAAAAAACGCCAGACGAAAATGCGTTCCGCCCTACCCCGCTACGCGCACGCTGGGGCACAAATCTGCCAGCGGACACTCGTCACACTTGGGTTTGCGGGCATCACAGATCTCGCGACCGAAGGTGATCCACTGATGGTTGACCGACTCCCAATACTCGTGCGGCAAAATCTTGAGCAAATCCTGCTCGGTCTTGAGCGGCTCCTTGGCATGCGTCTTGGGACTCAGCATCAGGCGGTGCGCAATGCGGTTGACGTGCGTGTCCACCGCAATGCCCTCCACGATGCCATACCCCACGTTGAGCACGATGTTCGCCGTCTTGCGTCCCACGCCCGGCAGCTTCACGAGTTCCTTCATGTCGGCCGGCACCTCGCCGCCATAGTCGGCGACGATCATCTGCGCGGCCTCGACGGCATGCTTGGCTTTGCTCTTGTAGAAGCCGAGTGACTTGATGGTGCCCGCCACGTCAGCCACGCTCGCCCCGGCCATGGCCTCGGGCGTGGGCCACTGGGCAAACAGCTTCGGCGTCACCTTGTTGACCTGCGCGTCGGTCGTTTGCGCCGAGAGCAGCACCGCAATCAGCAGGCGGAAGGGATTCTCGTGGTCCAAAAAGCACTCGACCGGGCCATAGCGACGGTTGAGGCGCTCACACACCTCAACGGCGCGCTCTCGTTTGGCGGCATTGGTCTCGCGTGGCATAACGACTCCTCGGCTCAACGGCACAATAAACTTATGGACACAATTGTCCCACGTCCGAGACGCTTACGCCTCCAAGAATGCGCCGGTCTGACGGCTCCACAGGCTCGCATACTCGCCACCCGCCTCGACGAGCTGCGCATGCGTGCCGTCCTCGACGATCTCGCCATCGGCCAGCACCACAATGCGGTCGAGCGCCGCCACGGTGGACAGGCGGTGCGCCACCACAATGGAGGTGCGTCCACGCATCAGGTTTTCGAGCGCCTCCTGCACCAGCGCCTCGGACTCGCTGTCGAGGGCAGAGGTCGCCTCGTCGAGCACTAGAATCGGCGCGTCGGTTAGGATGGCACGGGCGATGGCCACGCGCTGACGCTGGCCGCCCGAGAGCTTGACGCCGCGCTCGCCCACCATGGTGTCAAAGCCACGAGGCAAGCGGTCGATAAACTCCAGGGCGTTGGCCAGGCGCGCGGCCTCGCGAATCTGCTCATCAGTGGCGTCGGGACGACCGTAGGCAATGTTTTCGCGAATGGAGCGGTGGAACAGCAGCGCCTCCTGCGGCACGTAGGCAACCTGGCGGCGCAGGCTCTGCTGCGTGCAGCGCGAGACGTCCTGGCCGTCCACGAGCACGCGGCCGCCCTGTACATCGTCCAGGCGCAACAACAGCTTGGTGAGCGTCGTCTTGCCCGAGCCCGATTTGCCCACCAGGCCCACGCGCTGGCCCGCCGCCACATGAAGTGTCAGGTCATCGAACACGCTCTCGCCCGCCGCAGCGTCACGGTACGCAAAGCTCAGCTGCTCAAAATCAATCGCGCCCTCGGTCACTTTGAGCTCGGGGGCGTCCGGGTCATCTGCCACCAAACGTGGCTCGTCCAGCACGCGCGTCATCTCGGCCGCATCGCCGAGCGCGCGGTTGATGCGCTGCATCATGGAGCTTACGTAGTTCAGGCGCATGGTGAGGTTATAGGTGTAGGTAAAGATCATGACGAGCGAGCCGGCCGAGATGCCAAACCACGCGTTGCCGCCCGCCACGAATACGCTCACCACGGCCATGGTGATGACGATAAGACCCGAGGTCGTAAAGTTGCGCTGCATCATGGCGTGCATCGAGACCGTCTCGGCATCGCGCGCGGCACGATCAGCGGCGTCGAACAGATCACGTTCAAAGTCCTCGCGCCCGCAGGTCTTGACGGCCAAGATGTTCGTGACCGCGTCGGAGAGCACGCCCGAGAGCTTGTTCTGCGCGGCGGACGTCGCGGCCGAAAGCGGCATGATGCGCTTGTACATAAGCCAGACAAACGCGATGTAGACGGCCATGATGCACACCAGGATCACGGTAAACGTCGGCACCACCGGGGCGAGCGCCGCCACCGTGCAGATGACCGAGGTGATGGTGGGGACGAGCGAATACACCGTCACGTCGACCAGCCCCGTATAGCCGCTCATAAAACGGCTCGTCTGGCTCACGAGCGATCCGCCAAAGCGGCTGGTGTGAAATGTCATGGATTGATTGGAGAGCGTGTCGAAGCACAGGCGCGCCAGGTGATAGTTGCCCGCAATCTCGAGCTTGTAGACGGTGTAGTCCTGCAGCTTGGAGAGGATTTGGCCCACCAGGTTAACGAGTACGAGCGCCAGGATATAGGGGCCGAAGACCTCAAACACCTGATCCCCCGCCACGGGACCGGCTTGAACGCGGTCGACAATGAGGGCCATCACATAGGTATTGGCAAACGTCAGCAAAAAGATGTAGCCCGCCGACGAGAACACCGAGAGAAAGACAATCAGCGGCTGCGTGCGCGTGACACCCCAAAACCGCTGCAGCGTGCGGCGCACGGTGGAGCGTTTCAGCGGACTGGTGTTTCTCTGAGACATGGGCTTCCTTTCGCGTCTGATAGGGCGAAACGCCATTGTTGCACACTAAAGCGCACTTCAGGCAAGCGCGATGTGAAAGGCAGCGGGGTGCCCGCGTTTGCGCCGGTGCCCCGCTGCCTTGTTGCAATTAGTCCTCGTCTTCTTGGTCTGTGGAAAGGCCCGCGGGCGTGAGTCCCAAGATCTCATCGGCTTGGTCGGCGTCTTCCAGCGCGTCGATATCCTTGAGTTTGCGCTCCATGACGTTGGTGCGCGTGGTGATAATGCCCTCGACCGTTTTACCCGCGGTCTCGATCTGCTGCTGGGCGCGGCGCAGCGCCTTTTGATAGCGCGGCAGCTCGGCCTTGACGGCGGAGAGCACTCGCAGTACATCGTCGGTGCGTTTTTGCAGCCTAAACGTCTGGTAGCTCATCTGCAGGCTGTTGAGAATGGCCGCCATGGTGCTGGGGCCGGCAACGTTGACGTGATAGTCGCGGCCCAGGGTCTCGATAAGCCCGGAGCGGCTGACGACCTCGGCGTACAGCCCTTCAAACGGCACGAACATGATGCCAAAGTTGGTCGTTGCCGGCACACTCAGGTACTTTTCGCAAATATCCTTTGCCTCGCGCTTGACCATGGTGTCGAGCGTCTTGCGCGCAGCCGCCACGGTCTCCGCATCGCCCGACTCCTGCGCGTCGAGCAAGTGCTCGTACGCGTCGCCCGGGAATTTGGAGTCGATCGGCAGCAGCACGGGATCGCCCTCGTCCACCGGCAGCTTGACGGCAAACTCAACGCGCTCCGAGGCGCCGGGCTTGGTGGCGACGTTTTCCAGATACTGGTCGGGCGTAAGGATGTCCGCCAGAATTGCACCCAGCTGCACCTCGCCCAAAATGCCACGCGCCTTCACGTTGCCCAGCACGCGCTTAAGGTCGCCCACGCCGGTGGCGATGGACTGCATGTCGCCCAGGCCCTTGTACACGGCCTCGAGCTGGTCGCTCACCTGCTTAAACGATGCCGACAGTCGGTCGTTGAGCGTGCGGGAGAGCTTCTCGTCCACCGTCGCACGCATTTGATCGAGCTGCACGTTGTTGTCTTTGCGGATGGCGCCCAGCTGAGCATCGACCGTTTCGCGCACCTTGTCCAGGCGATGCTCGATACCCTCGCGGTTGGCACCGAGCTGTTGGGCCGTCTCGCGGCGCAGGTCATCCATCCGGTCACCAGCTTGCGAAAACTCACGTGCGATGGTCAGGTAACGTTGCTGCTCCACGGCCGCATCTGTCGTCTGCTGCTGCGCGATGGCATTGGCCGTGCGGCGAGTTTCGGCCAGCGCGACGTTCAGGGCATCGAGCGCGTTGTTGGCCTGCTCGAGTGCTGCCAGCGTTTCCGCGCTACTGTCGCCACGCTCCCGCAACTCGGCACGCAGGCTCTTGAGCTGGAGGGCGCAAGCCACAGCAACCCCCACCGCCACCAAGGCGATCACAACAAGCACAATATCAATAGCAGACATAAACTCCGCCCAACAAACCCAATCGAGCACCAATCAAAACCGCGATCAATCTTACCCCGCCATACGCACCGGGCGCCCGGCCCCTTCTTGGGCGCCCCTCTCCTCCGCATATTCCATAATGCGGCGCGCCGTCTCCCTGCTCACCTTTGAGTCATCACCGGCTAAATATGCGTACACGTTTCCCTTATTCAGATTCAAATCGCGGCAGAGACCGTAGCGCGTTACACCCGATTCCTCTAGCGCTCCCAACGTTCTTTTTCGCATCAGGGCGTTGATTCTTCTGTCCGCCACTGGCTTTTCCTTCACCGCTCTATACGCACGCCAAACGTTGGCATAACGATTAGGAAGTTTGTCCTCGGCGCATAGAGATGCCAGGCTACCCGTTTGGGCGTACAAGGACAAAACGCCTCGGTAACCCTCTTCCATCCACGAACCCTCGGATAAGCCCAGAACGTATTCGGCTTTACCCTGTGCCAAAGCGAGCAAAAACAGGGGCTCCGCCACGCGCGGCGCAACCGTCGTCGCTTGCTTAACCAGTTTTCTAAAACTGAGCGACTGCTGTCCGGATAGCTCTCGGCAATAGCCTTTTAAGAATCCCTCAAAGGTCAGATTCAACCGAGCACCTCCTTTTTGTATTGCCTGTATGCACAGACCATCTCTTGATAACTCCGCTCCGAAGGCGACGACGCCAGATCCTCCAAGGATGTCGTTAAGTACCTTAACATGGCATTTTCTATTATTATTCATCATCAATAATACTATTCAGTCGCATGACAGGATTCCCAGGATGCGAGGATTCTACTCATGGCGATAATCCCTACACCCCAGAAGTCCTAACGTGACAAACGCTAACTCTCCCAGCCGGCGCGAATGGTTGCTACGACATCGCCTAGGCGCTGGCCCAGGGCCGCTAGATGCTGGAGCACCTCATTGGGCGAGGCACCGTTGAGAATGCACGTGAGGGCATATGAGGCCAAGAAGATTGCCGCAAGTCCTAGCGGAATGAGCACGATCATCGCCAATGTGCGCAGGCGCTGGCCCACGCGGCGACGACGCGCACGACGCTTGTCGAACGCGAGCTCCTGCGCATATGAATCTTGCTGTACGGAATAGGCCTCTGGTGCCGATTCGCACCCGGGCACGGCTGCAGGTACAGCAGCGGGCACGACGTTTTGCACGGGCGCCTGGTTAGCAACCCCTTGCATTTGCATCTCTATAAGCCGCCGCTGCTGCCGCAGCATACGCTCGGCTTGTTGCTGTGGGGTCTCAAGAAACAGGTCCATGTTGGCCTCCAAAATCGGAGCGTTCGACGCTTACGACCAGCATCCCGCACCGCCATGACCGCGACAACGCAATCGCCGGCAATAGCCACAAAGTTTCTTTTGCTCAAAAGCTGTCGAAAAGCTCAACAACTCCCCTACCAGCACTTTCTCTGAGCTTTTTTCGCCAGCAATCTTTTGGCCTTCCACCCTTACGCCAACTGACCAAAATCTAACCAAAAGCTTGACGAAAATTGTGGAGACCGGGACCCCACACAAAAAGTGCCGCCCCAAAGGGCGGCACACAAACTTATTATCAGCTTTTCTGTAACGAGCACGCGACGACTCAACGCCGGAGCGCAGGGCGGGAAACCTTTGCCTCGCGCGACCCTGCGAAGCCGTGAGCGAGAGGGAAAGGTTTCCCCGCCCTGCGCTCCGTGGTCGGTGAGGACAGACTACATGCCTGCGAGACCTCGGGCGGCGGTGGCGCACATAAACGCCAAGGCTAGAATCACGAGCGAGCCCGCGATGTCTGCCAGCACGCCCATTGCACGGCGTTCAAACAACCAGCTCTCAAAGTGCGGGGCGACGTTGCGCCAAACACGCCACAGCAAGATGCCCATACCGATGACGCCCGGGATATTGAGCAGTAGGATCTCGGAGCACAAAAGACCGATCAGGTTACCGGCGGCAAAGCCCGCATCACCCTCGCAGTATTTGCGGTAGACCATATACAGCATGTACGCCACAAACGGCTGCAAGCACGCAGAAATAAACGAGACCACCATCGAGGGGTCCTGCGAAAAGACCTCGGTGAGTTTATCGACACTCGTGGCGTCCTTCGAAGCCAAGAATAAACCGATAACCACAAGGGGCACCACGCCCAAAATTACCTCGACCAGAGTAAACAACTTGGCAGTCAAATCCTCACTAGCCGAATTCAAATGAGGCGCCCACTCAGGATGAGCATGCGCGCCGACTTTCTTGTCCTTCTCGGCACGATCGGCCTTTTTACCCTCGGCAACCCGATGACCAGGATCCTTGCGAGTTCCCACCGCAGCAACCCGAGCTCGAGACTTCTTGCCCATAAAAAACACCCCATCAGGTAGTAGATAAACTAAAAGTCGCTACCCAGTGTACCCCCTAAACAACGGCGCCGCCCCAACCCGGAGCAAGCCCCGTCAACCAAATGGCCGCAACCCAATCCCTATACAAAACGTGCCGCCCAAAAGGGGCGGCACACAAACTTCTAATCAGCTTTTCTGTAGCGAGCACGCGACGACCCAAAGCGGGCCGGGAGGGCGGGATTACCTTCCCTCA
>CAJJYO010000064.1 GCA_905197385.1 uncultured Collinsella sp. | reverse complement strand
ATCGCGCAGATAGCGCTCGGCATCGCGGCGATTGCGGATGTCCAGATCAGCCGTGATCTTACCGTATACGCGGTGATTGACGATCACATTGAGCACGGAGCCGCCGGCGTCGACGATACTCGTGAGCTCATCGCCCGCCTGCTCCACGCTGTGGCGAACCTTGACCAAGCGCGTGGGCACAGCGGGGCTGCTGGGGGCCTCCTGCAGCACATAACCACGGTTGGTCGCCACGATATCGTGCCCATCGGCGCGCAGCAGGGCGATGTCCTGCACCACGATCTGGCGGCTCACACCCACCTCGCGGGCAAGCGCGCTGCCCGATACGGGCCCCTTGGCCCCCTCGAGCACGGCCATGATGGCACGGCGACGCTCGCGGGCGTTCATTATTTACCGTCCAGCAGACGCAGGTGCTTAAGCGAGAGGTCGAGGATCGGCGCGGAGTGCGTCAGGGCGCCCGAGCTAATGTAGTCGACGCCCAGATCAGCCAGGGCGCGGATATTGCTGGCGTCCACGTTGCCCGAGCACTCGGTCTTGGCGCGGCCGGCGATAAGCTCAATCGCGGCAGCCATATCGTCGTGGGTCATGTTGTCGAACATGATGATGTCGGCGCCGGCCTCCACAGCCTCGCGCACCATGTCCAGGTTCTCGCACTCAATCTCGACCGTCGTGGTAAACGACGCATGGGCGCGCGCCATCTCGATCGCGCGCGTCACGCCACCGGCGGCATCGATGTGGTTGTCCTTGAGCATGACGGCCGTCGACAGGTTGTAGCGGTGGTTGCTGCCGCCGCCAATCTCGACCGCCGCCTTCTCAAACACGCGCATACCCGGCGTGGTCTTGCGCGTGTCGACGAGCACGGTCTTGGTGCCCTCGAGCGCTGCAGCCATCTGGTGCGTATAGGTAGCGATGCCGCTCATGCGCTGCAGGTAGTTGAGTGCCACGCGCTCGCCCGAAAGCAGCACGCGCGCGTCGCCGCGCACCTGACCCACATGGTCGCCGGCGTGCACCTCATCGCCATCGGCAACATCAAACAGCACCGAGCTCTGCGAATCCAGCAACTCAAAGGTGCGGGCAAACACATCCAAGCCGGCGATGATGCCGTCGGCCTTGGCGATAAGCTCCACCGTGGCGGGACGCGTCGTGGGGCACACGCTCGCCGTGCTCACGTCCTCAAAGGTAATGTCCTCGCGCAGAGCCTGCAGAATCAGATCATCGACGACGAGCTTCATGGTAATAGGATTCATGGTCTACTCCTCCACGGCCTGCGTGCCGGCGGCACGGGCCAGATCATCGATTGCAAGGTTATCGGAACTCAGGGCGCGATGGTGCCCATCGAGCGCGGGCTCGCCCGCCTGCTCCACGGCCAGCGACTCGCCGGTACGCATGTACCACGCGGCGCGACGACCCCAGACCAGTGCTTCGAGCAGACTGTTTGATGCAAGGCGGTTCTTGCCGTGAACGCCGTTGCAGGCCGTCTCGCCCGCGGCGTAGAGCTCGGGCATCGAGGTGCGGCCGTCCTTGTCGACCCACACGCCGCCCATAAAGTAGTGCTGCGTCGGCGTAACGGGAATGGGCTCGTCCAAGATGTCGCGGCCGTCCTCCAGGCAGCGCGCGCGAATGTTGGCAAAGTGCCCGGTCACCACGTCGCGCTCGACGGGGGCAAAGCTCAGCCACTCGTGCTCGGTGCCGTCCTGCTTCATCTGCTCGCGGATGGCGGCGGCGACAACGTCGCGCGGCTGCAACTCGTCGGTAAAACGCTCGCCGGCGGCGTTGAGCAAAATCGCGCCCTCGCCGCGGCAACTCTCGCTGATCAGGAAGGTGCGACCCGGCTGCGGCGAGAACAGACCCGTGGGATGGATCTGCACGTAGTCCAGGTGCTCCATCTTAATGCCATGCTCCTGAGCGATGTAGCAGGCGTCGCCCGTGAGCTGCGGGTAGTTGGTCGAGTGGTCGTACACGCCGCCAATGCCACCCGTCGCCCACAGCGTGTGGCGGGCATGGATCTTAAACGGCTTACCGGCATGCACGCCCTCAACGGCATTTGCCAGCTCGTCGGCGGGGCGAACCGAGTTGTCCTCGTCCACGGCTACGGCGACGACGCCGGTGCACACCGTGGCGCCGTCACGTTCGCCCGTCAGGATGTCGGTCATGGCCACGTGCTCCAAAATCTGCACGTTGTCCAGCTTGCGAACGGCCTGGAGCAGCTTGGTCGTGATCTCCTTGCCCGTAATGTCGGCATGGAAGGCAATGCGCGGACGGCTGTGCGCGCCCTCGCGGGTAAAATTGAGGCTGCCGTCGGCCTTGCGCTCAAAATCCACGCCCATCGCTAGCAGGTCGTTGATGACCGAGCGGCTCGAGCGAATCATGATGTCGACGCTCTCGCGGCGGTTCTCGTAGTGGCCGGCGTGCATGGTGTCCTCAAAGAAGGCATCGTAGTCCGAGCCTTCGGGCAGCGCGCAGATGCCGCCCTGCGCGAGCATCGAATCGCACTCATCGACCGCGCCCTTGGAGAGCATGATCACGCGCGTGCTCGTCGGCAGATTGAGGGCCGCGTACAAGCCCGCTACGCCGCAGCCGGCAATGACGACGTCGCACTCCATATCGGGGTATTGCTTGGTTTCCACAGGAATCCTCTCCCTTGAATGTGACATAAGGGACCGTCCCTCATGCAACATTGTTCTAGCGTGCTGCGTACTCGAGCATACGGTCGAGCGTGAGCTTAGCCTGGTCTGCTGCCTCGTCCGAGACGCCGATCTGCACCTCGCCCTCGCCCGTCTCCAGGCAGCGCACGAGCTTTTCGAGCGTGATGAGATCCATGTTGACGCAGGTGGGCTGCACCACGGGGAAGTAGAACTTCTTGCCGGTGCCCTGGCAGCGGCGCTCGAGCTCGTAGAGCACGCCGCGGACCGTCACGATAATGAACTCGCTCGCGTCGGACTCCTCGGCACACTTGATGATGCCGGCGGTGGAGCCGATGTAGTCGGCCTCGGCAAGGACGTCGGCCTTGCACTCGGGGTGGGCCAGCACGAGCGCGTCGGGGTGGGCCTCCGTCGCGTCGACGATCTGCTCGACGGTGATGATGTGATGGCGCGGGCAGTAGCCGTTGTTGAGGATGACGTGCTTTTGCGGCACCTGCTCGGCTACGAAGCGTCCCAGGTTTTGGTCGGGAATGAACAAAATATGCTGCTGCGGCAGCTCGGACACGATCTTAACGGCGTTGGAACTGGTGACGCACACGTCGCTCCAGCTCTTGATCTCAACCGTGGAGTTGACGTAGCACACCACGGCCAGGTCGTCGCCGTACTCGGCGCGCGCCGCGTCGACCGTCTCGCGCTTGACCATGTGCGCCATGGGACAGTCCGCGCCCGGCTCGGGCAGCAGCACGGTCTTAGTGGGATTGAGCAGCTTGGCGCTCTCGCCCATAAACTCCACGCCGCACAACACGATGGTCTGCTGCGGCAGGCTCTTGGCAAGCTTAGCCAGGTAGAAGCTGTCGCCGACGTAATCAGCCACGGCCTGCACCTCGGGCGCCACGTAATAGTGCGCCAGGATTACCGCGTCACGTTGGGTTTTTAGTTGCTGAATGGCCTCGACGAGCTCTGCGGGCACCAGTGCCGCGCGCTCCGTTGCCGTCGTTGCCGATGCTAGGCCGGCCGCGATATCGCGTGCAAGCTCCGACGCATCCATGTTCGCGCTCTGTGCCATCAAGGCCCCTCTCTTTTGGCGAATCTTGGGGCTTTAGTATGACACCTAGGTTTACAGCTGACAAGACAGCTGTAAACCTAGGTGTAAAGTTGAAATAAAGATTCAATCATGTGGCAGGTCCATTTTCGAACTGGCAAGCTGAGGATAGCCGGGCCTTCGATAGCGCAAGGGGCATCTTTCGCCACCGCAATACCGCTTGGCGCGAGTTGCACGCCGTGGGGCGCAAACGGTCCGCACCCCCGCAAGCGGCGCGTACCCGATGTGGCAAAATCGAACTACTTAAGGGGGCCGAATGCTCAAGATTATTGCCTGCGACGATGACGTCGCTTTTCTAGATAGACTGCACCGAATGATCGATCGTTGGTCGACCGAGACGGGCACGGCGGTCGATGTTGCGCTCGTCACGCGCGGCGAGGACCTGCTGGCCCGCCATGCCGCATCGCGCGCCGACATCATTCTGCTCGACATGATCATGCCGCTCGTCAACGGCATGGACACCGCACGCGAACTGCGCCAGGCCGACACCGCCGTGCGCCTGGTGTTCCTCACCTCGTCGCCCGAGTTCGCGCTGGAATCCTACGAGCTCCGCGCCTTCGACTATCTGCTCAAGCCCGTGACTTACGAACGCCTGGCGCGATTACTCGACGAGCTTTCGAGCATGCGCCCGGCGGCAACCGACGAGCTCGTGATCAAAACTTCCTTTGGCTACCACGCCCTGCGCCTGTCCGACATCGAATATGCCGAGGCGCGCAACAAGCACGTGGTCTTCCACCTGCGCGACGGACGCGATATCGAGGCACTCGAGTCGTTCCGCAGCGTCGAGGACCGCTTGGAGCAAAACGCGGTCTTCTTTAAATGCCACCGCAGCTACCAGGTCAACCTGCGCAATATCGATCACTTTGACCGCACGGACATCGTCATGCGCTCGGGCGCGTGCATCCCGCTTTCGCGCAGCTGCAAGCAGGGATTCCAAGACGCCTACTTTGCGGCGCGCTTTGAGGGTGGGAGACACTGATGGTCTCCTCGGTCGAAATGGTCCTTTGGGCAATCCACCACGCCACGACGTTGCTCTTTGGCGTCTTTGCCTCGGCGGCGCTGTGCGGTATCGAGATCAACCGGCGTCATGCGCTTGAACTGGTGCTGGTCGGTGCCGTAACCGGATGCGCATTTGGCCTCGCCAATGCCGTCGGCGGCGAGCTTTTTGCCCGCCAGGTATATCCGCTCGTCGTGCATCTGCCGCTCGTCATCTATTTGTGCGCGCGCTACCGCCTGAGCCCGCTGCTTGCCGTGCTCGGCATTACGAGTGCTTATCTGAGCTGCCAGTTCAGCAATTGGATGGGCATCGCCGCATTTGCCGCAACCGATTCTCAGATCGCGTACTATCTGGCGCGCATCGCGACCACACTCGCCGTCTTTGCCGTCCTGTTGCATTGGGCCGGCGACATCGGTCCGCGCTTGGCGATTAAAAGCACCACCGAGCTGGGCATCCTTTTAATCCTGCCGCTCGTCTATTACGTCTTTGACTATGCCACCAACGTCTACACCACGCTGTTCCACTCGGGCTCGGTGGTAACGGTTGAGTTTTTGGCATTTGCGCTCTGTGCCTTCTATCTTATGTTTCTTGCCGTTTACCTGCGCGAATATGAAGAAAAGGAAACCGCCGAGCGAGAGCGCTGGATGCTCGAAACCCGCGACAGCGCCGCCATCAAAGAACTCGAGGCTTGGCGTCAATCTGGGCGCGAGCTGTCGATTCTTCGCCACGACATGCGCCACTTCCTACGCGGCCTGGCCGCTTTAATTGAGGAGGGCCACACCGACGAGGCACTCAAACGCATCGATGAACTCTGCGAAGCCGGCGATCGCACCGCCGTACGCCGCTTCTGCGCCAACGAGACCGTAAACATCGCGCTTTCGTCATTTAACTCGGATATCAATAGAAACGGCATTACCGCCAACCTGCGCGCCGCCGTACCCGAAACCATCCACGTAGGTGACGCCGACCTGTTTAGCGTGCTCTCAAATGCCTTGGAAAACGCTATCACCGCCGCAAGCGCCGCACCCCAAGGAAAGCGATTCGTCGACTTTGACCTGCGATTAGAGGACGGCCAGCTGCTGCTGTTAGTTTCCAACACGTTTGACCGCGCGCCGCGCATGGTCGACGGCATGCCCGTAGCCGGGCACACCGGACACGGCTTTGGAACCAAGAGCATTAAGCTTGCCGTCGAACGCATGAACGGCAACTGCCAGTTCCGCATCAACGGCGACCGGTTTGAGCTTCGCGCTGTGATGTAGAAGTGCGGCGCCGATCTCGAGGCGTGCCTTGCCCGCCAGACAATCGCTCGCCGGCGCCAATCCGCTACAGCGGAGCGGCCGCCGGGGTCAGCTGCTTGATGTATGCCCACATGCGCTGCTTGGCGGCTTTGTCAATGAGCGCCGCCTCAAAACCGTCGAGCGCGAGCACGCGGCGGCCCTGCACATGAGCGACCAGGCCGGGCTTGAGCATGGCGGTGTCGAAGTCATCGATCGCCACGAGCATATCGGCGTAGGTCTCGCGCATGGCGTCAGCCGCGTTGTTGTCGAGCAGTAGCACCGCCTCGGGGTCCAAGGCCTCAAGCGCCTCGCGGAACAGCTCGCACGGCAGAGTCTCGCCCACCGCGACCGCTCCGTCACCCACGCCGGCGACGCTTGCCAGCACGCAAAAATCCTCGGGCGCGTAGCCGATGGCCCCAAGCGCCTTGCGCAACGCCGCGCCATCCGGGCCGGCGGCAAGCTCGCCACCCGAACGCTCGGCCTCGTCCAAATCGCCTTTGACCAGCACGATCGGCGAGCACGCGTTGCCCACGATACGCACGCCACGGCCCGCGAGCGATGCGAGCTCCTGCTCGGTCGCCTGGGCGATGGCTTCTTTTTTCTGGCTTTGTGACGTGGGCATGCGCTCTCCAATCGTTTGCGTGCCCACCATTATATAAAAGAGCCGCCCGCGAGTGGTTGCTTTGCGGGCGGCTGGGTATAAGCACGGTCGTACTGAGTTTTACGCGGCCGAGCCGCGTCGCATTATGGAGGTCACCATGGCTGACATTAATCAGATTACCCCCGAGAACTTCGATTCCATCGTTAACGACAGCCTGCCCGTGCTGGTCGATTTTTGGGCACCGTGGTGCGGGCCCTGTCGATCCCTCTCGCCCATCGTTGACGAGGTTGCCGATGAGCTGGCGGGCAAGCTTGCCGTTGCCAAATGCAACGTCGACGACAACCAGGACCTGGCCATGAAGTATGGCGTCATGAGCATCCCCACGCTGATTGTGTTTAAGAACGGCGAGGAGATTGACCGATCGGTTGGCGCTCTGCCCAAGGCGAGGCTGCAGGCGCTGCTGGAGAAGCATCTGTAATACGCTTGTTACATGTTGCCGTCTGCCTGCCGTCCATGAGCGCTTTTGCACCGCTCGCCGGACTTCTGGATGCACCGAGTGCAACCACGGATAGTATGGTAGTCACAAACAGCCCCCAGTGAACGGGTGCGGGTCGCACAGACTCGCACCCGTTTTCTTATGCAGCTGCGCACAGAGCGGGCGTAGTAAAATCTGAACCACTGAACTGCCCCATACAAAAGGAGATTTTCCATGCATGACGTCGGAATGAACATGAGCCAGCTTGCCATGAGCGTCAAACAGGTCGACGACACCATCGAGCTCGCTCATGAGTGGAGCCATCAGCTGCTGCATGCGACCGAGAATTTTGACATGGAGCGCATCGGCGCCAAGCTCGAGGCAGCCATGGCCGCGCTGCACGAGGCCCACGACGCACTCGAGGGCTACGAAGATGCCATCGAGGCCGACCACAACTCCGTCGGATCCGTGAAGCTGGTGTAAGGTGGCCGAACACGAGCACGGCTGCGGGTACGAGCACGAGCATCCGCACGGGGCGGACGGTGACGCGGGCTGCCACTGTAGTGGTTCCGGCTCCGAGCTGGTCCGTTTTTCGGTTACCGCACCCGACGACCTGCTGCGCCGTTTTGACGAGCAGATCGCACGCCGCGGCGACGTGGCCAACCGATCCGAGGCCGTGCGCGACCTGATTCGCGCCTCGATCGCCAAAGAGCAGATGCGCACGCCCGATGAGCACGTTATCGGGTCGCTCACTATGATCTACGACCATCACACCGGCGATCTGACGCGCCGCCTGGACGAGGTGCAGCACGACTACACCGACGAGATCGTATCGACGATGCACGTGCATTTGGATCACCACAACTGCTTGGAAATCCTGGCACTCAAGGGTCGCGGCGAGCGCGTCTACGAACTAGCCGACCGCCTGCTGGGCCTGTGCGGCGTTAAGCACGGCGAGCTCACGTGCGCCGCCACCAAGCAGAGCCTGGGGCTGTAGCGGGATTTCCCGCAGCGCACCTGCCAAATAGGGACAGGTTTGTTTTGGCAGGTTTTATCTGC
>CAJJYO010000063.1 GCA_905197385.1 uncultured Collinsella sp. | reverse complement strand
CAAGGGCTTAGACACCTATGGTGTGCTTATGACCATGTATGACTCGCGTACTTCTCTATCGAATCAGGTTGTTGAGGAGGTTCAATCGTACTTTGGTGATAAGGCGTTTAAGACGCTGATCCCCCGTACGGTTAAAATCTCCGAAGCTCCGTCTTTTGGAGAACCGGTAATTACCTATGCACCTCAAAATAAGGGTGCAAAAGCGTATATGAACCTTGCAAAAGAGGTGATCAAGCGTGCCTAGTGTAAAGAAACGTGGCGGATTGGGACGTGGACTCAATGCTTTGGTCTCAGAGGCCGAGTATGAGACCGGTGGTTCGGCTGCATCGGCTTCAAATGCCGCATCTGAAACAAAGCTACCTATTGAGGATATCGTTCCCAACCCTAATCAGCCACGAATTCATTTTAACGAAACCGAACTTCGCGAGTTAAGCGAGTCAATCCAAGAACACGGCGTTTTGCAGCCGCTTTTGGTTCGCAAGCATGGAAACGGCTATGAGATCATTGCTGGTGAGCGTCGTTACCAAGCTTCAAAGCTTGCTGGTCTTGAGGAACTGCCTGTCATCATTAAAGATGTTAACGATGAAGAGATGCTGGCTCTTGCTCTTATCGAAAACCTTCAACGTTCTGATCTGAATCCCGTCGAAGAGGCTAAGGGCTATCGTCAGCTCATCGATGCCAGCGGTATGACCCAGGAGGCATTGTCGAGGGCGGTAAGCAAGTCACGCTCTGCAATTACAAACTCACTGCGCCTTCTCGATCTCCCTGAAGTTGTTCAGCAGATGATTTTTGAGGGCAAACTTACTGCTGGTCATGCGCGTGCTATTCTTGCAGTTCCCTATGAGGACGCTCGAATTCGACTTGCAGAGAAGGTTGTTGCAGAGGGCCTTTCCGTAAGAGCGACAGAAAATCTTGCTCCATTGTTTTCTGCCGGAGAGACACCTAAGACTCCGAGGCCTGCAACGCCTCAGTCTTTTAAAAAGGCTGCCCGCGTGCTTCGTCAGGTTTTTAATACGAACGTACGTGTGAAGAGCTCGCGAGGGAAGAATAAGATTGAGATTGAGTTTAAAGACGAGGAAGAGCTCTCTCGTATTCTTGGCGAAATGATTCAGTTTGATCAAGGAGGCCAAGATGAGGAATAGGATTTTAACTGCGATTGCATTGGCGACGACTGTCGTGGTTGGTGCCTTTGCTGGCTATAAGATCGCGACAGACGATGAGCTTCGAGGTCGTTTGCTTCGTAGCGCGCAAGATATTGTCGATACATCCAAGAAGAAAATGGATGTTATGACAGAAGATGTTGCCATGCGCACTGCTCAGGTAACGAAGAATCCCAAGATTAATCAAGGTTGGGTTAGCAACCAATGGGAAAATGTAGGCTATTAGGTACCTAACAATTACTTAGCATATTTTGAGGGGTTCTTGTCTGATTCACGAGGCAAGGACCCCTTATTTTGGCCGTAAAAAATGGGACAGGTAGCAGCTGATTCAAAATTAAGGTCAATAAATGAAACGGCCCCGGTTGCATATCTTGCAACCGGGGCCGTTCGATGTTTCACATGAAACGTTTTGGGGTGCGACTCCCCTATGCGTTCTTCTGAACTTTGAAGCGCTGCTTCAGCTGTCCGCAAGCGGCGTCAATATCGTTACCACGGGAGTTACGAATCGTGGTCTCGATGCCACGGGACTCAAGACGACGCTGAAGATCCTCAACCTTATGAATCGGCGACGGCTTGAGCGGGCTACCCTCAATGTCGTTAAGCTGAATAAGGTTAACGTGGCACAGCGTTCCCTCACAGAAGTCGCAGAGCGCCTGCATCTCGGGATTCGTATCGTTGACGCCTTCGATCATGGCATACTCATAGGTCGGGCGGCGGCCAGTCTTCTCGGTGTAGAGCTGAAGCGCCTCGTGAAGGCGAAGCAGTGTGTACTTCTTAACACCGGGCATGAGCTTGTTGCGCGTCGACTGGATGGCGGAATGCAGGGAAACGGCAAGCGTGAACTGCTCGGGGATATCGGCAAATTTGCGAATACCGGGAATAACGCCGCTGGTAGAGACGGTGAGGTGACGAGCGCCGATACCGATGCCATCGGGGTCGTTGAGGATTCGCAGCGCCTTGAGAACCTCGTCGTAGTTGGCAAACGGCTCGCCCTGGCCCATGAAGACGACGCTCGTGGCACGCTCGCCAAAGTCGTTGGATACATGAAGTACCTGGTCGACGATCTCTTGAGCGGTCAGAGAGCGCCTGAGGCCGTTGAGACCGGTAGCGCAAAAGGCGCAGCCCATGCCACAGCCAGCCTGGGTGGAAACGCAGACGGAAAGCTTGTTACGACGGGGCATACCGACAGTCTCGACGGAAACGCCGTCGTGGTACTCGAGCAGATACTTACGAGAGCCATCTTTGGAAACCTGCTTGGTTAGTTCAGTCGGCGTGTCAAAGGCAAAAGCCTCTTTAAGCTGCTCGCGGAAAGCCTTGGGAAGGTTGGTCATATCGTCAAACGAACAAACGTTCTTCTCAAAGACCCATTCGATGAGCTGCTTCGCGCGGAAGGCGGGCTGGCCAAGTTCGGCCACGAGCTCGCGAATATCGTTTTGGCTCAAGTCGCGAATGTCCTGAGATTTAGTCCTGGGATTCATGGAAGCCTTTCGATTTTGGGGAAACGTAGAGGGTATCGCTACAATATGGTATCAGCTGCAGAAATTATAGAGGAGGAGTCTGCCCATGCCGGGTAAAAGCCTAGAGAACATGCACGTAGCGGTCTTGGCGGGCGGTCATTCCGCTGAGCGCGAGATCTCGCTCAATTCGGGAAAGAACGTCGTGGTTGCCTTGAAGGAGGCCGGCTACACTTCGGTGGAGCTGCTCGACACGGCCGCTGATGACTTTATGGTAACCATGGCGACCGGCGGCTTTGACGTGGCGTTTATCGCCATGCACGGTGCCGGCGGCGAGGATGGCGCCATGCAGGGCGCCATGGAGACCCTGGGTATCCCCTACACGGCCTCGGGCGTGCTTGCCAGCGCCTGCGGTGCCGACAAGGAGGTCTCTAAGCTCCTGTACGCCAAGGCGGGCATTCCTGTTGCCCCCGGCCTTGCGCTCGAGGTGGGCGATGAAGTCGATATCGATCATATCGTCGAGGTTTGTGGCGAGCGCTGCTTTGTGAAGCCTGCCGTCAACGGTTCCAGCTATGGCATTTCCCTGGTCCATGAGCCCTCCGAGCTGCCCGCGGCAATCGCCAAGGCGTTTGAGTACGGCGACAAAGTGCTGGTCGAGAAGTGTATCGAGGGTACCGAGATCACCGTCGGCGTATACGGCGAGGACGACGTGCGCGCTCTGCCGATTGTCGAGATTCGTAAGCCCAAGGACTGCGAGTTCTACGATCTGGACGTGAAGTATGTCGACCCTACAGACATCCATCGCATTCCGGCGCAGATTTCGCCCGAGAATTACGCTCGTGCTCAGGAGCTTGCCTGTGCCGCTCACAAGGCTCTCGGTTGCCTGGGTATCTCGCGCAGCGACTTTATCGTGAGTGAGGACGGCCCCGTCATCCTCGAGACCAATACCATTCCCGGCATGACCGATACGTCGCTGTATCCGGATGAGATCCGCCACACCGACGACATGACGTTCCCGCAGGTCTGTGACAGCCTAATCCGTATGGGCCTTCGTCGAGCGGGCATTGCATGCTAATCGAGGACGCGGTTTCGTCAGGAACGCCGCAGTTTGTCATCGACTCCTATGCCACGCTAGCCGAACGCGCCAAAACGCAGTCCTTTGGCCTTATCGAGGAAGATGTGATTGTCCTCGATACCGAGACCACAGGTCTTTCGGTGCAGGACAATGAGCTGATTGAGATCTCGGCGGCCCGTCTTTCGGGCCGCGAGATCGTCGACCGTTTCGATACCTTCGTGCATCCCAAGCAGCTGATTCCCGCCGAGATTACCGAGCTCACGAGCATTACAAATGCCGACGTGGCAGATGCCCCGTCGGCCGTTGAGGCCGTCGCCGCTCTCGCCGATTTTGTCGGTGGTTGCCCGGTGATCGCACATAACGCCACGTTCGACCGCTCGTTTATCGAGTCGGTCAAAGGCGGCGTCAACGTGAGCGATATCTGGATCGATTCGCTGGCGCTGTCGCGCATCGCGCTTCCGCGCCTGGCCTCGCACAAGCTGTCTTTTATGGCCGATCTGTTTGGCTGTGACTCGGTATCACACCGTGCCAATGCCGACGTCGACGCCCTGTGTGGCGTATGGCGCGTGTTGCTCGTGGCGCTCACCGACTTGCCCCAGGGCCTCATGGCGCGCCTAGCCGACATGCATCCGGATGTGCCTTGGTCCTATCGCCCTATCTTCTCATTCTTGGCAGGGCAGAACCCTGGTTCTATCTTCTCTCTCAGCGCCGCTCGTGCTGACGTTCTCAAGGCCGATCGCGCCGACGATCGGGTGGACGCCGACGAACTGCCGGTACTCAAGATGCCGAGTCGTGAGGAGATTGAGGCAGACTATGCGCCAGGTGGCCTGGTCAATCGCATGTATCCCACCTACGAGCCGCGTGATGAGCAGATCGCGATGGCGCTCGAGGTCCGCGATGCGCTGGTCACGGGCACTCATCGTGTAATTGAGGCGGGCACGGGCGTCGGCAAATCGATGGCCTATCTGGTGCCTTTTGCCGAGGCAGCACGCCGTAACAACATCACGGTTGGTATTGCGACCAAATCGAACAATCTTGCCGACCAGCTCATGTACCATGAGCTGCCAAAACTTGCCGAGCAACTGGACGGTGGCCTGTCATTTTGCGCTCTCAAGGGCTATGACCACTATCCGTGCCTGCGCAAGCTTGAGCGCATGAGCCGCGGCCAGGTCGAGATTACTACCAAGCGCGATCCGGCGGACACGCTCACGGCGGTCGCGGTCATTATGGCGTACGTCTGCCAGTCAGCCGATGGCGACCTCGACTCGCTCGGCATTCGGTGGCGCAGCGTCAACCGCCCCGACTTTACGACGGCCTCGCGCGAGTGCGCTCGTCGCCTCTGCCCGTTTTTCCCTGATAAATGTTTGGTTCACGGCGCTCGGCGGCGTGCGGCGCATGCCGATGTGGTGGTCACCAACCATTCCCTGCTGTTCCGCAATGTCGCGGCCGAGGGCAGGATTTTGCCTCCGATTCGTCATTGGGTAATCGACGAGGCCCATTCCATCGAGCGCGAGGCGCGCCGCCAGTGGGCGCGCGTGGTGTCGGCGGACGAGTCACGCGTTCTGTTTGAGCGCCTGGGTGGCTCGAGCACCGGCGCGCTAAGCCAGGTTTCCCGTGATTTGGCAACCTCCGAGGGCTCTACGCTCTATCTGGGCCTTGCTGCCAAGGCGACGTCGACAGTTGCGCGCGCGAGCCTGGCAATCGCCGACGTGTTCGATGGCGTTCGCGAGCTCGGTCGCCGTGCCCGTGGGGGTTATGACAATGCCAATCTATGGATTGGCCCCGAGCTGCGCGAATCTGACGACTGGCATGATTTCTTACAGTCGGCCTACACTGCCATCGACGCATTGGAACAAGCTGACAGGAGCGTCGACGCGCTGGTGCAAGCCGTCGCCGCCGACAAGCCCGAGGTTGTTGTCGACCTGGGTGATATCTCGCGCCGCCTGCACGAGCTTGCCGAGAACCTCAAACTCATCATTGATGGCACCGATGAACACTACGTGTATTCGCTGCAGGTCAATCGCAGACTGCGCGCCGGCGGAGAGTCAATGACTGCAGAGCGCATCGACATTGGCGAGGCTTTGGCAACCGAGTGGCTGCCCGAGGTTCACACGGCTATCTTTGCCTCGGCGACCATGACGGTGTCCAAAAGCTTTGAACACTTTAACCACGCGGTCGGCCTCGATCGCATCGGCGCTTCAACATCCTCATCGTTGCACTTGGACTCGAGCTACGACTTCGATTCGAACATGGCTGTAGTCGTTGCGGGCGATATCCCCGATCCGCGCGATCGTGAGAGCTATCTTACGGCGCTCGAGCGCGTGCTGGTCGACGCCCATCTTGCCATGGGCGGATCGGTGCTCACACTGTTTACCAATCGGCGCGACATGGAAGACCTGTACGCCCGCGTTGAGCCCAAGATGGCCCGTGCGGGTCTGGAGCTCAACTGCCAGCAGCGCAACTCATCTCCTCGTCGCCTGCGCGACCGGTTTATCAACGAGCCGGCTTCGTCGCTTTTTGCTCTTAAGGCCTTCTGGGAGGGATTCGACGCCAGCGGCGAGACGTTGCGCTGCGTCATCATTCCCAAGCTGCCGTTCTCGAGCCCCACGGACCCGCTCTCGTGCGAGCGCAACCTGCGCGAAGACCGCGCTTGGGCGCGCTATTCGCTGCCCGAGGCGGTGCTCGAGGTCAAGCAGGCGGCCGCCTTATCCGCTCGTCGACCGATTGCGGCGTGCTGATTCTGGCCGACCCGCGCCTGGTGACGAAGGGCTACGGAAAGAAGTTCTTAACGTCGCTGCCCACGAGCTCCTACCAGCGCATCGAATCGGCGCAGATCGGGCACTATCTGCAACTGTGGCGTGCACGCCACGAGCGGCGGCGCTAAAGCGGACAGACGAGGGTTTTTGCCATATCGCACAGATGCTTTGACAGGGCGGGGTCATCCAAGATGCGGATGGCTCCGCCCGCTGCGATTACCTGGCTCAGTAGCCAACGCTCGGAGCCGTAATGCACGGTTACCATTACCATGTCTGCCCCGCTGCGCTCGATTAGGGTGATGCCGGCCCAGTCCAGATGTTCCGCCATATCGAATGGCATCAAGAGCTTTGCGCTACGCTGCGTCCGGGCAAGGGAATCGTGGAGGGATGCGACGTCCGGTGCGTGAGACACGACGGAGTCTTCCGTCAAGGTGAGTCCCTCGATTTTATCCATGCGATAGGTGCGCTGCTCATCGACTGCGATGTCCCAGGCAATCAGGTATGTTTGGTCGCCGTTTGCCGTAATGCGCAAGGGGTCGACCAGACGCTCGCGTGGCCGTGCATCGTCCATCGAACGATACGAGATGCGGCAGCGAACGCCGTCCTGAATGGCACAGCTCAGCTGCTGCCAGTGCGACCCGTGGTTGACGGTGTCAAAGACGCGCTGGTTATAGCCGAGCTCTTCGGGTAGAAGAGCATGTCGAATCCGAGCTGCCGCCTGGGGCTCGATCCCCAACGATTCAAGTTCATGGTTGAGCACGGCGCCCTCGGCGGCACTCAGACGCAGCGGTAGCACGCGCCCGGCGTCACCGGTGAGGACCACACGCTCGCCGCGGCATTCGCAGATGATGCGCGCGCCCGATTCTCGGTCCGCGAGCGTCGAGACGATCTCAAGAATCTCGTCGAGCGACACCCCCGTGATGTCAAAGCGACTGCAAATCTCGGTTCGTGTCATGCCGCTCTCGCCGACGGCGTAGAGGGCCTCCATGATGTCGATGGCGCGCGAGAGTCTCTGCTCGCTGGTGAGTTTACGCACGGGCATGCTCGTGCACCGTCCTTTCTATGAGGTGGTTCCACGCCTGCTTGAGCGATTTGGGGGCCATGGGCCTCATGCCGTCCATGGCGTGGGCCATGCAAAATGAGGCGGCGGCTTCAAGGTCACGCACGTCAACGGTCCAGGTCCATCCCGCATCGGTGTGTGCGAGCTCACCTCGCCCGCGCGTGAGGCCGTTGATCATATCGATCTGCGTCTGAGGGGCGAACGAGAACGTGGCTGCAACGGGCGGTCGGTCGACAAAATCGAATTCAAAGAACAGATAGTCGTTGAGATTGAAGTCTGCAGGGATGGCGTAGGCCTTCGAAGGACGCCAAGCGCGAACGATACGGTCGCAGCGGAATGTCCTGATGTCGTCGGTGGCATTGTCGAGGCCGCAGAAGTACGCCACGCCCTCGCGCTCGAACATGCCGTAGACGCAGACGGTACGTTCTTTCTGCTCGCCGCGTCCGTTCTGATATAAAAACCGCAGCGCGCATCGCTCGGCAAAGGCGCTCCATACCGCATCGACGGTGGGAGAGCGGCGGATCGGTGCTTCGTCCACCGCCGACATGCCGGTGAGGTAGGCAATTTTGGAGCGAATATCGGCAAGCGGCGCGGCAAAGGTGGAAGAGCCGGCCGCTAGCGTCTGGTCGATGGCGTTGAGTAGGATGTCGGCG
>CAJJYO010000062.1 GCA_905197385.1 uncultured Collinsella sp. | reverse complement strand
GTACCCGTACGGACTCAAGCGCGACGAGCAGATGCCGCCGCTGGAGCAGGGCGATACGGTCGACGTATTCGACATTAAGCTCGAGGCCAAGCAGACCGAGCCGCCCGCGCGCTACAGCCAGGGCAAGCTCGTGCAGGAGATGGAAAAGCGCGGCCTGGGTACCAAGTCCACGCGCGCGAGCATCATCGAGCGCCTGTACGCCGTGCGCTATCTCAAAAACGATCCCGTGGAGCCGAGCCAGCTGGGTATCGCCATCATCGATGCGCTGTCGCGGTTTGCCCCGCGCATCACGAGCCCCGATATGACCAGCGAGCTCGACGGCGACATGACCCGCGTGGAGCGCGGCGAGGACACCGAAGAGCATGTCGTGACGCACTCGCGCGCGCTGCTGGCCGGCGTGCTCGACGAGCTGCTCAAGCATACGCAGGAGCTGGGCGACGCCATCAGCGACGCCGTCACGGCCGATGCGCGCGTGGGCGCCTGCCCCAAGTGCGGCAAGGACTTGGTTATGAAGACGAGCGCCAAGACCCGCGGCAGCTTTATCGGCTGCATGGGCTGGCCCGACTGCGACGTGACCTATCCGGTGCCGAGCGGCGTCAAGGTGAGCCCGCTCGAGGGCGAGGCGGCCGTGTGCCCCGAATGCGGTGCACCGCGCATTAAGTGCCAGCCGTTCCGCCAGAAGGCCTTCGAGATCTGCGTGAACCCGACGTGCCCCACCAACTACGAGCCCGACCTTAAGGTGGGCGAGTGCAAGGTGTGCGCCGAGGCCGGACGCCATGGTGATCTGATTGCACACAAGAGCGAGAAGAGCGGCAAGCGCTTTATCCGCTGCACCAACTACGATGACTGCGGCGTGAGCTATCCGCTGCCGGCGCGCGGCAAGCTCGAGGCGACGGGCGAGACCTGCCCCGAGTGCGGCGCCCCCATCGTGGTGGTCAACACGGCGCGCGGTCCGTGGCGTATCTGTGTCAACATGGACTGCCCGACCAAGGAGAAGAAGCCCGCCCGCGGCCGCAAGGCTGCGACCAAGGCGAGCACGACGAAGAAGACCACGGCAGCCAAGAAGACTTCGACCGCCAAGAAGTCGACCGCCAAGAAGACTGCCGCGAAAAAGACGACCACCAAGAAGGCGGCCGCCGACAAGTAGCGGCGCAGCCGAAACATAGCCCAAAACAAAAACGAGCGAGGGTCCCATGATCCTCGCTCGTTTTTTTGCGTAGTCATTGGGGACGTTCTTGAATGACTGGTCGTTTAAGAACGTCGCATGCGACTAGTTCACCTCGACAGGCTTGGCGCTGGGATAGCGGTCCTCAAAGTCCTGACGGTACTTGTTGTCATTGGTGCCCGCCACGTTGTCGCGCGACAGCGGCGCCACGATTTCGTCCTTATGGTCCGCGGGCTTTGCGTACTTTAAGCTGATCTCCCAGGCATCGCAGATCGCATCGATGCGGTGATCCAGGTCGTCGTACAGAGCAATGATGTCCTTCCACGAGCTGTAGTTCTTAGAGCTTGTGGGGACGTCCAGGTCCTCGACGATATCGTAGTACTGCTCGATGGTGTCTTCCGTGCGCTCGGCGACGTCGGCGAGATTTTGACGGGCGGTACGGTCCTCTTCCAGATAACCGCCATTGAACGCCTCTGCGCAGGCACGGACCTGGTTATCGAGATCTTCGAGCAGGTCGTAGTATTCGCTCAGGCGACGGTAGAGGTTTTGCTCGGAGAGGGTCGCCTGGCTGCCATCCTCGTCATCATCGTCGTCATCGTCAAAAAGGCTATTGGGGTCGTCGAGAGGCTTGAGGTCATCATCGTCAACATCATGGTGCAGCTTAGTAATCTCGGCAGTCGTTTGCGTGGCGGCGTTGTCGAAAGGCTTGATCACAAAAAAGATGACCAAGGCGATGATAATTGTCACGAGCACAACGATAACGGCGATAAGCGCCTTGGTGCTGCTCTTTTTGGCGGCGGGGGCCTGTGGTGAATCAGGCGCGTACGTAGATGCCGGTTGCTGTTGGGGCGGGGTGTCCGCGACGGATATGCGCTGCGTCGTTTCGACCGCTGCGGGGCTGGCGGGGGGGTCGGGGCGATAGGCGAGGGGGTCGTCCGGCTTAGCTTGCGACGTATCGAGGAAGCCGGTCTGCTCAAACGCGGGTTGGCCATTGCTTGCGGTTGTCTGCTCAACGGGTGCACCGCATGAGGTGCAGAACTTGGCATCATCTGCAAGAAGTTTGCCGCACGAGGCGCAATACCGAGACATTGCCACTCCTTTCGCCACATTTCAAATCAATACGACGATTATACCCAGCGCTCAAAAAAGTCGGCAGTTAGGGACGTTCCTTTTCTGCCGGCACTTTAGGAACGTCCCTAGCTGTCGCCTAGTCATTTAAGAGCGTCCCCAATGACTACCCAATGACTAGGCCCGATTTGGGGCGCGCCTGCCCCTGGGGTATCATGGCTTGGTTGATATATCTGCATTTACGCGCCTTGTAGGAAGGGGCTGCGCCCATGGCTTTTGAGCCCGCTCAACATAGCTTTATCACGCTCGAGGGCGTCGACGGCGCCGGCAAGTCCACGCAGGCGCGTCTGCTTGCCCGCGCGCTCGAACTCGCTGGCTACCAGGTTGTGAGCCTGCGCGAGCCGGGCGGTACCGCCATTAGCGAAAAGATCCGTGCTCTGCTGCTCGACCCCGCCAATACGGCGATGGGAGACACTTGCGAGTTGCTGCTCTACGAGGCGGCGCGTGCCCAGTTGGTGCACGAGGTCATAGCTCCCGCCCTCGCGGCCGGCAAGGTGGTCCTGTGCGACCGCTTCTACGATTCCACGACCTGCTACCAGGCATTTGCCGACGGCCTCGATCGCCAGATAGTGTGCGATGCCAATAACCTGGCCGTCGCGGGAACACACCCGGCGCTCACGCTCGTCTATCACATCACGCCCGAGCAGGCGGCGCTGCGCATGGCATCCCGTGGTGCGGCCGACCGCATGGAGGCCAAGGGCATGGCCTTCCAAGAGCGCGTCTACCAGGGATTTTGCGCCATTGCCGCCGAGGAACCAAACCGCGTAAAGCTCATCGACGCGACCGCGTCCATCGAGGAAGTCTTCGAGAAGACGGTCGAGCAGGTTCGCGCCTACGGCCTCGATATTTCCCAGGACGCCGTCACCGCCGCGCTTGCCCAGGAGGCCGAGTAACATGGCCCCCGCTCAGGCAAGCCTGCTGGCCAAGCTCGACACCCAAGAGCGCGTGCGCGACTTTTTGACCAATGCCGTCGCCAGCGGTCGCGCATCGCACGCCTACCTGTTTTTGGGCGCGCCCGGCGCGGGCAAGCTCGACGCCGCGTGGGCGCTCGCCCAAGCCTTCCTGTGCGAGCAGGATGGCTGCGGCTCATGTGATAGCTGCGTGCGCGTCGCCCGCCATACGCACCCCGACGTGCACTATTACACGCCCGAGAGCGCCACGGGCTACCTCATCGCCCAGACCCGCGAGCTGCTCGATGACGTGCCTCTGGCGCCCATCCGCGCCAAGGCCAAGGTCTACATCATCGACCGTGCCGAGCAGCTGCGCGCCAACACCGCCAACGCGCTGCTCAAGACACTCGAGGAGCCGCCCGAGGGCGTTATGTTTATCTTGTTGGGCACCTCGGCAGACGTGATGTTGCCCACCATCGTGAGCCGCTGCCAGTGCGTGCCGTTTCGGCTGGTATCGCCCGCCGTCGCCGCGCAGGCCGTGAGCCGCGCCACCGGTCAGGACCCCGCGCGTTGCCGCATGGCCGTCGCCGTGGCGGGAAGCCCCACGCGTGGCATCGAGTTCCTCAAGAGCGCCGAGCGCCAGGATGCTCGCCGCCAGATGGTCCGCGCCATCGATTCGCTCATCGCTGCCGACGAGGCTGATGTGCTCAGCCGCGCCAAGTCGCTCATCGTCGCCGTTAAGGCACCGCTCGCCGAGGTCAAGTCCACACAGGAAAAGGTGCTCGAGCAAAACGCCGACTACCTGTCGCGTGGAGCATTGAAGCAGCTTGAGGACCGCAACAAGCGCGAACTCAACGCGCGCGAGCGTTCGGGTATCATGGAAGCGCTGGCGAGCGCGCGGACGCTCATGCGCGACGTGCTGCTGACGCTTCAGGATGAGGCGGCAGGCGTTGTGAACGAGGACGTGCGCGACACGATCGGGCGGCTTGCCGCGGCGACGAATGTTGCGGGTGCCACCCAGGCGCTCGAGGCGGTTGCCACGGCTGAGCGCAACATCGCCAGAAACGTTACTCCCCAGCTGGCCATCGAGGTCATGCTGTTCGATATCAGGAAGGCACTGAAATGCCGTTAGTCGTACCCGTTAAGTTTACCTACGCCTCGCGCGACCTGTGGTTTGACCCGCAGGATCTGGATATCCTCGAGGCCGATTATGCCATTTGCTCCACCGAGCGCGGAACCGAGATCGGCCTGGTCACGGCCGATCCCTTCGAGGTGCCGCAAGATGAGATCGGCCAGCCGCTCAAGCCCGTGCTGCGCGTGGCGAGCGACATCGACCTGCAGCTTGCCGACGACCTGGCCATCCAGGGCGACGAGGCGATGGTCGATTTCCGCCGTCTGGTCAAAGAGCTCGACCTCGAGATGAAGCCGGTCGGCGTCGAGTACCTGTTTGGCGGCGAGAAGGCCGTGTTCTACTTTGCGGCCGAGGAACGCGTCGATTTTCGTCAGCTCGTCAAGGACCTGTCCTCGACGCTGCACATTCGCGTCGACATGCGCCAGATTGGCGTGCGCGACGAGACCCGCCTGGTGGGCGGCTATGCCCAGTGCGGACAGGAGCTCTGCTGCACGCGCTTTGGCGGACAGTTTGAGCCCGTCTCGATTCGCATGGCAAAAGAGCAGGACCTGCCGCTCAACTCGTCCAAGATCAGCGGCGTTTGCGGCCGCCTGATGTGCTGCCTGCGCTACGAGTTCGAGGCGTACAAGGACTTTAAGAGCCGCGCGCCCAAAAAGAAGACGCTTATCGATACGCCGCTTGGCAAGGCGCGCATCCAGGAATATGACACGCCGCGTGAGCAGCTGGTGCTGCGCCTGGAGAACGGCAAAGTCTTTAAGGTCAACCTGGCCGATATGACGTGCTCGGAGGGTTGCAAAAAGAAGGCCGCCGAGCAGGGCTGCAACTGCCGCCCCGACTGCGTGACGCGCGACGTGCTCGAGCGCATCGAGTCGCCCGAGATGCGTCTGGCGCTCATGGAACTCGATCGCGAAAACGGCGTCGACGTGGGCGATGGCCTGTCGAGCGCCGATCGTCTGGCCGGCACATCGATGCCCAAGCGCCGTCGTCGCGATGCCGAATCCGATGCTCGCACCGCTCAGGGCCAGGGCGAGGGCCGTGGCCGTGGAAAGGGTCGCGGCAAGGCCGAGGCGCCCGAGACCGAGCAAGCGCACGGCGTCCGTCGACAATGGCGAGGCCGCGGGTAAGAACGCTTCCCGCGAGCGCGAGGCTCAGCAGCCCCAGCAGCAAAATCGCGGCGGTGGCATGAACCCCACGCGCCGTCGTCGCCGTCACCTGTCGAGCGAGGAGCGCGAGGACGCCTTCCGCGCCGCAGCTGCTCGCGAGGCCGGTGCCGCTCCCAAGGGCGCCTCGGCCTCCGACGCGCCTGCCGACAAGGCTGGCAAGCCGCGTGGCGAGGAGGAGCGCGCGTCACGTCCGCGTCGTCGCCATTCCTCGGGCGCGCAGCAGAAACCCTCGGTTCCTTCTGTGGCCGATCAGGTTTCGGATGGCGAAGTCAAGGTCACGCGCCGTCGCCCCGGCGATGGCGGAGGAGCTGCCGCCAAGGCTTCGCACGGCGGCGCTCGCGACGAGTGCGAACCGCGTGAGGATCGCGGCGGCGAGGGCTCGACCGACCAGGGTCAAAAGCGTCGCCGTCGCCGTCGCTCCCGCAAGCCGCGCCAGGACGGTGGCGAAGGCTCGACCCGCACCTCGTCCGCACCGCAACCGCCTGCCGGCGAATAACGTCCGTAAGCGGATGTAACCCGCCTGACCCCAGCACCTCTGGGTATCATGGCTCTACACCGACAACCCTCCCTTCGCCTTCGCGTAGGGAGGGTTGTGTCATGAAGAGACATCTGAACGTATTGACTCGCTTGCAGGGCGCAGGCGTCCTACCGTTTGCGGACGAATTGCTGCCGCTTGCCGAGCGCGCGACGTATGAGGCGCTCGAGGCGTTGTCGCCCACGCGATGCGCTGGCTGCGAGCGTTCCGGTGCGCTGATCTGCCAGGATTGTCTGGCATCGCTCGCGCTCATCGATCCGTGTCATAGTTGCATCCGATGCGGCGCCCCGTTTGGGGATTTGCTGTGTACCGAGTGCTCGGTCGAGGGCACGTCTTCGGCAATGGCCGAGGCGCTCGATCGCTGCCTGGCGTGTGCCGTCTATGCACATCCGCTGCCGCGCATCATCAAGGCGTACAAGGATGCGGGCGAGCGCCGTCTGACACCGTATCTGGCGGAGTTGCTCTACGACACTGCCTTGCATGCCCAGGTGGCAGCATCCGATCGTTACGGCGGTGTGTTGTCCGGTGCGGACGCGGTGGTGTTTGTGCCCGCGACTGCGGCGGCGTTTCGGCGGCGTGGATTCGACCATATGGAAGCAATCGCGCGCTCGTTTTGCGATCTTTCGGGTGTCCCGTTGCTGGACGCCCTGGTCAAATACGGTCATGGTGACCAGCGAGAGCTCGGCCGCGATGAGCGCCGGGAGCATGCCCGGGGCATGTACGAGACGGTCGAGGATGTGCGCGGCCGCCGTCTGCTGCTCATCGATGATGTCATTACCACGGGCGCGACCATGGCAGCAGCCTCGGCGGAGCTCAAGCGTGCCGGCGCCGCAGCAGTCGATGGCCTCGCTATCGCACGCGTTTGGTAGGGGGTGGTTTTGTGGCAGTGAAGATAGCGCGGCGCATCGAGCCGACAAGCGAGCAACTGGCGGCCTCCGTAGTCCTGACCGGTGCCTCGGCGCTGCGCATGATGCGCGCCGAGCGCCGACAAATGGGTTACATCAGCTGGAGAGACCTCGATCCCGATGAAGAGCGCCGTGTGCTGCATACATCGTCTCCCTCGGCCGAGGACATTTATCTTCCCGATTTGGTGCGGATCGGGGCCGTGAGTGGCGAGGTCCAAGAAGACTTGTGCCTGCTGGTGGGGTCGGCGAAGCAGCGTCGCCGCATGCCTGGTGCAAGCTGGTCCGTTTGTTCTACAGACCTGCCGGACGCCTCGATTTTGGAGGTGGAGCCGGGAGTGTACAGCTTGTCTCCCGAGGCCCTCTGTGCCGCCGTTGCGCGCGAAGTCGGCTGTATCCAGGCATTTGCCCTGGCCCAGGAGCTGTGCTCCAAGATTTCGCTGAGCGATCGCGGGCAGTATCTGCCCCCTTACAGCTCGCCTACCGTGAACAGGCTTGCAAAGGATAAGGACCAGCCGTCAGATGTGGGCTACTTTGAGGTCAAGCCAGTGCTGACGCCCGATCGCCTGGCAGATTACCTTGCGGCATGCAAGGGGAGCGCGGCCAAGCAGCTGCGGCGGCTGTGCCCCTTTCTGTCGGAAAACCTGCGCTCACCCATGGAATGCATCATGCTTGCCATGTTTTCGCTTCCGTTTTCTTATGGCGGATTTGCCTGCGGTCCCTTTAAGACCGACCACAAGATCGAGTTCAACGACCGTGCGCAGGCGATCTCGGGGATGCCGTATGCGGTTTGCGATGCCTATCAGGAAGCAGCTCGGTTTGACCTGGAATACAACGGTGAGCAGGGCCATTCGTCTCGCGGCGGGCGCATTCACGATGAAAAACGCAATACGGGTTTGGCGTCCATGGGAATCGAGGTCGCGACGGTCAACAACGAGATGCTCTGCGACATGGAAGCGATGGAAGCGCTCGCATGGCGCATCCACCACCGTATGGGTAAACGATATCAGAATCGTGTAGAGGCTCGTCGAAAGAGGCAAGATGCTCTGCTGAATACGCTCCGAGCGTGCTTTGGGCTCAAGCCGGCGTAAAACTATGGCTTTATAGGGGGTCTGTTTATATGCCATGTGCAAAAAAACGGCAAATATGAGTACTGTTACTAGATTAGTGACAGCAAAAATAAAGAAACTTGGGCCGAAAAACTGGATTCAGCGAAGAGATAATGGTCGCGCGCGCAGACGTGGTGTAAGAGTGTCCTGAGGTCCGTCGCTGCAAGTCC
>CAJJYO010000061.1 GCA_905197385.1 uncultured Collinsella sp. | reverse complement strand
CGTAGCGCGGCTTGAGCGCGGTCAGGATCTTGACCGTGTCCTCGACGCTCGGCTCCTCGACATCGATGGTCTGGAAGCGACGCTCGAAGGCCGGGTCCTTGGTGAGGTACTTGCGGAACTCCTCGGCCGTGGTGGCACCGATGATCTGGAAAGCACCGCGTGCGAGAACGGGCTTGAGCATGGAGCTCGCGTCGATGGAGCCCTCGGCAGAGCCGGCACCGATGATGGTGTGCATCTCGTCGATAAACAAGATAACGTCGTCGGCTTCGGTCGCCTCCTGGATCACGTTCTTGAGGCGCTCCTCAAACTCACCGCGATACTTGGCACCCGCGACAAGACCCGGCAGGTCGAGCGTCCAGATATTCTGGTTCATGAGGTTCTCGGGCACGTTGCCGGCTGCAATCTGCTGAGCCAGGCCCTCGACGATGGCCGTCTTGCCCACGCCGGGGTCGCCCAGAATGAGCGGGTTGTTCTTGGTGCGGCGCGAAAGAATTTCCATCATACGCTGGACTTCCTTTTCGCGACCAATTACAGGGTCGAGCTCGCCATCGCGCGCCTTTTGCGTGAGGTTGGTGGCGAACTGCTTGAGCGTATCGGTGCCACTCCCCTTTTGCTGAGAGGCATCCGAGCCGCTAAAGAACGGCAGGCCCGCACCGGGACGACCAGCACCGGCGCCGGCAAGCGGACGCTTCTTGTCCTGGTCCTTGGCGGTGAGTTTCTCGATAGCCTTTTTGATGGAGGCGGACGACACGCCCAGGCGCATGAGGATGTCCATGGCCATGCCGTTGCCCTCTTCGACGATACCGATGAGCAGGTGCTCGGTCGACACGTAGGTCTGATTGTTCTCGCGCGCCACGCGGAATGAACGCTCCATCACGCTAATGACGAGCGGCGTAAAGGCAAGCTTGGCAGCCTCGGTCTCCTCGCTGGGCTCGGGGACCGTGGTCTGGACCTCCTTGAGGGTGTCCATGATGTCGTCGTAGGAGATATCAAGCGAGCGCAGCGCCTCGGCAGCGATGCCCTCGTCCTCCTTGGCGAGTGCGAGCAGCAGGTGCTCGGTGCCCACCTTATTTGAGTGCAGATCGAGCGCCTCCTGTTTGGCCATCGACATGACCTTGCGCGCTCGATCGGTAAATCTATCTAACATGCTCGTTTCCTTACATGAGTCCATCGAAATCAAAACGCCCGCCCGTCGGCGGCGCTTTTGTCTCTTTACCCACAGGTCGTCTATGTTAACAGCTGGAGGAATATCTATAAACCCGGCTCACATGAATGCAGGTTATGACCGCATCGCGGGACTCACCGCGCGATGCGCGACAGGCGCCCCGCAAGAGAAACCCTAGACGTCTTTCACCACGTCGGGACTCGTCGCACGCGATGCGCGATAGGCATCGGCCTCCTTGGAGACGCGTTCGAGCAGCTCGGATGTATCGACGCCCTCGACTTGCGCGACCGTTTCCACCGTCTGCATGGCGACCGCCCTCAGGTACGCGCATGCGCTGTCCCCCAGCTGCTCGAGGTCTATCTCCTCGCCGCCCTCCCGGGCAAAGCCGACCGCCATCACAAAGCCCATGATGCCCGAGACCAGAAAGCCCACCGCAAAGCTCGAATCTGCCTTGAGCTCTTCTCCATCGGGGTGGACGATCTCTCTCACGCGGTCGATGATGATCGTATGGATGCCCTGCACGACCTGCTCGGCGGCACCCGCCCTCATGGTGATGACGATGCGCCGCAGCAGGCAGCGGACGTCGCGCCGGTCGAACGCCGAAAGGTCGCCCTCGCTCGAAAAATGCCAGAGGGCATCGGTGATGAGCTCGTTATCCTGCAGCAGCTGGGCTATGGCGATGGCGACGAGTTCATCGAAATCGTGAAAATAGTAGTAAAACGTTCCGCGATTGCACTGGGCGGCGCGGGTCACCTCGCCAACCGACAGCTCGAAGATGCTGTTGTTCTCGATAAGCTCCCAAAACGCCTCGATGATACGGGTGCGTGCATCGGGCGCATCGGCGTCCTTACGCGGTCTCGCCATGCGCCTCACCGCACCCCTGCGCCTTGGCGTTCATGATGAGCATCTGAAGACGGTTCTCCACGTTGGCGAAGCTCACGTCGGGATCGTAGTCGAGCGGCAGGAACTGCGCCGTGGGATACTGCTCCTTGAGCGCATGGATGAGCCCGCGCCCCACGACATGGTTGGGCAGACACCCGAATGGCTGCAGGATCACGAAGTTGCGGCAGCCGCGCTTGGCGTGCTCGAGGATCTCCGCCGGAATCAGCACGCCCTCGCCCGCATCGAACGTATGGTGCAGGATCTTATCGCTCGCGCGCACGAGCTCGGGCATGCGCGTCGGCGGCTCGTAGAGCGGGCTCGCCGCGCCCAGGCGGTCGCAACGGTCGTGCGCGAGCTCGAACAGGTTGTCCGCCGTGGCGTACCAGGCCTTTTCGGGCAGCGACAGGTCGACGTGGAACTCGCGCGACTGCGCATGCTTGTAGAAATAGGTCTTGCGGATCACGTCGGTCATGCGCGCCTCGATGACCTCGAGCCCGTTGTCCTCGAGGTAGCGCTCGATCTCGTGGTTGGCGCCGAGATGGAAATTGAGCAGGTACTCGCCCACGATGAGAACGGTCGGATGCGGGTTCGAGCGGTCGTACGGAACGGCGTCCATGATCGCAAGCGCGCGTTTGAAGCCCGTCGCCTGGCCTCTCAGCCCGGAGCGCTCCATGCCCTCGATAACCTCATCGAGCGCGCGGTCGAACGCAGCGTCCGCCGCGCCCTTCTCGAGCTCGTAGGGACGGATGCGCCTAAGCATGGCCTCGAGGGCATCGATCATGGGAAGACCGTAGGCGATCTGGATGCTCGGGCCAAGGCCGAGCTTGAAGCCCGGATGCGCATTGTGGGCATCGACGTCGTCGTTGGTGAGCACCGGGACATAGTCGTATCCCGCGTCGTCGAGCGCGCGGCGCAGCAGGGGCATGTAGTGCGTCAGGCGGCAGTCGCCGATATACTTGCCAGTCACCACGGCGACGTCGTGCGGGTCGTACTTACCGCTCTTGAGTGCCGAGAGCGCCTCGCCGATCACGATTTGCGCGGGGAAGCAGATGTCGTTGTGCACATAGCGTTTGCCCAGGCGGATGGCATCCTCGCGCCCGATATCAAGGGCCTCGGCGCGCACGCCCTGATTGCGCATCGCCGCGGTCATGAGCCTGCAGAACGCATGAGAGGTGTTGGGGACCAGCGCGATCTTGTCGTGCCGGTCGCGCTTGGTGTACTTGACCTTATACGGGTCGTCGAGCGGATGGACCGCGTACACCCGGGCGCCCTCGGCACGCTCCTCCGCGCGACGACGGTTGACCGACTCGATAAACGAACGCACGCGAATGCCCATGGGACCGGCGACGTCGCTCTCATCGAGCTTGATCATCATCGGAACCTTGGAGCCCATCTCGCCCATCATGCGCGCGATCTCGTCGGTGAGATACGCATCGTGGCCGCAGCCAAAGCTGCCCATCTGCACGAGCTCGAGCTCGGGCGTCGATGCGACGATGACCGCGCACGACAGCATGCGCGCATGGTAGTTGTTCACGATGTCGATGCGGCTGTTGGAAAGATCGACGTTGCAGACCCCCGGCACCGCATCGGGCGTCAGCACGGGGATGCCGCGCTCAGAGAAGAGCTTGGGCAGCCCGTGGTTGACCAGCGGGTCGTTGTGGTACGGGCGCGAAGCGATCACCACCGCGTAGCCGCCGTCCTCGCGCACGTTCTCGAGCACCTGCCTGCCGCGCAGCTGCAGCTGGTTCTCAAACGTCTCCTGCGCGCGGTCCGCCTGCTCGGTCGCCTTGGCAACCAGGTCGGCATCGATATCGAAGGTCTCCTTGCACCACGCCTTGAGCTGGCGGTTTCGGTCGCCCTCGTCGTACCAGTGGAACAGCGGCGTATCGAACGGAACGCCGAAACGCTCCTCCGGGTTATCGGAATTGCGCATCACGTAGGGGTATCCCTTTACGACGGCGCACATCCACTCGCTGGTAGAGGCGGTGTTTTCGGTGGGCACCGTCGTGATGATGGGCATGAAGATGCGGTCGACGCCGGCGTCGACGAGATTGCGGATGTGCCCGTGGACGAGCTTGGCCGGGAAGCACACGGTGTCGGATGTGACGTGCGCCAGACCGCGCTCGTACATCGCCTTGGTGCTGCGTCCCGAGACGCGCACCTTAAAGCCGAGCGTGCTGAAGAACGTCGACCAGAACGGCATGGTGTCCCAGAACTCGAGCACACGGGGAATGCCGATCGTGACATCGCGCCCCCCGCAGACGGGAACCGTGGGGTACGACTCGAACAGCAGCTCCTCGCGGTCGACAAAGAGATTGGGGGCAGCCGCGGTCCGGTCGCGCCCCGTGCCGGGTGCCTGTGCCTCGCAAGCACCCTGCGGACGCAGCTCCTCCGCCGCGGGAACCTCGCGCACGAGCTCATCCCATGAGATGGCGCCGCCGCGCGGGCAGCGATTGCCCGTGACGTAAAGCGAGCCGTCGCCAAATGCCACGACCGCGCGCTGGCAGCGGTTGTTGCACCGACGGCAGGTAACGCCGCCGAACTCGCGATGCTCGAAGCGCTCCACGGCATCGAGCCCGATAAACGACGTGTCGGCGTCGCCCTTGCGGCATTCCTCGCGCGCGAGCAGGGCGATACCGATAGCGCCCATCAGCCCCGGGTGGGGCGCACGCGTGACGGGTTTGCCCAGATACTGCTCGAATGCGCGCAGCACCGCGTCGTTTCGGAACGTGCCGCCCTGGACGACGACTTTGTCGCCCAGACGGTTGAGATTTGAAACGCGAATGACCTTGGTGAACACGTTCTCGATAATCGAACGGCAGAGACCGGCCATGATGTCGCCCGGACCCTTACCGCGCCGCTGCTCGGAAACGACGCTGCTGTTCATGAACACCGTGCAGCGGCTGCCGAGAACGGCGGGGGCTTTGGACGAAAATGCCTCGGTCGCGATATCCTCAACGGCTATTCCGAGGTTTTTGGCAAAACCCTCGAGGAACGAGCCGCAGCCCGCAGAGCATGCCTCGTTGACGACGATATCGGTCAGCACGCCGTGGTTGAGCCAGATGGCCTTCATATCCTGTCCGCCGATGTCGAGCACGAAGGTCGCATCGGGAACGCATGCGCACGCGGCGCGGGCGTGCGCGACCGTCTCGACCGTATGGTAGTCGGCGTGGAACGCGCGCGCGAAAAGCTCCTCGCCGTATCCCGTGGTGCCCACGGCATCGATCGCAAGCGTGACTCCCGCTGTCTCCCAGCGGTTCTTCAAGCTGACAAGACCCTGTTGGGCGACGTCGAGCGGTCTGCCGTTATTAGACGCGTAGAACGAATCGACAAGCTCACCCGCCTCATCGACCAGGGCGAACTTGGTCGTCGTGCTCCCCGAATCGATACCGAGCGCCACACGCACCGTCTCTCCGGGCGCATACGCATCCGGACCCTTTGCCGGCGTCTCTTTGCCATGGCGTGCCGTAAAATCCGCCTGCTCGGCAGGTGTGGCAAAAAAGGGCTGGGCAAGACGTCCCTCCCCGCTTGCGGGCGCGACCGTCTCGAGCTTATCCAGCCGGACAAAAGCGTCGGGAAGGTCGATCGGTTGGGACGATGCGAACATGTCGGTCAGCGACAGGGCGGCACCGCGCGCGACCATGATCTGCGGATCGCGCGGGACGATAACCTGATCGTCCGATAGATTCAGTTGCTCCCGGAACACGCGGACCAGCGTGGGGTTGTAGGCGAGCGTACCGCCTTCGAAGATTACCGGCGGCTCGATGTCGATACCCCGGGCCAGACCGCCGATCGTTTGGCGGGCGACCGCGTGAAGCGCCGAAAGCGCCAGGTCGGTGGTAGGAATGCCCTCGTTGAGCAGCGGCTGGATATCGGTCTTTGCGTACACGCCGCAGCGGCCCGAGACCTCGTGGACGGTCGTTCCCCGGCTTGCGAGCTGCTCGAACTCGCCCGATTCGGTGCCGACCCCCATGAGCTTTGCCATCTCGTCGATAAATGCACCGGTACCGCCTGCGCACGAGCCGTTCATGCGCATATCGGCAACCTCGATGTCTCCCTTATCGTTGGTGCGGAAGAAGATCATCTTGGCGTCTTGGCCGCCCAGCTCGATGGCGCAGCGCGTCTGCGGATAGAACCTGCTGATCGCGAGCGCGTTGGCGACCACCTCCTGAACGTACGAGGCGCCCAGCGCGGTCGCGATATCGCGCGCACCCGAGCCGGTCACCGCAACGCGCAGCGACTCATGGGGAAAGCGCTCGGCGAGCTCGCCGAGCATGGCGCGCACGCTCGCTGTCTGACACGCCCCGTGGCGGCGATATCCCCACCACGCCTCGGTCATATCCTCGTGCATCGCGTAAACTTTGGTCGTCGTCGACCCTACGTCCAGTCCTACTAGCAACGCCATAATGCTCCGTCTCTCGCATTTTTCCTGCTAGAGATATACCACTCTACGTAATACAACAGACTGTTGTATTTAAACTCCGTATAAAAAGCGGCTGCCGAAACGCTTCAGCAGCCGCCGAATGCACCAACAGATTGTTCTGCGCGCTAGCACGTCGGGCAACGGAGCAGCACGGGCCCTCCGGTCATGCGCACCGCTCACGCCCGCGATGTCGCCGAGAGAGCTATCCACGCTTAGGGCTCCAACCAAGCAAGTCGCCCGCGCTCAGCAGATCCCTAAGCGAGCTACTCGCACTCAGGAGCCATAGCCTGCTCCAAGAGCTCGGCATGCTCCTCCTCGAAAACCGTCCCCACAGGGAAGGCGCGACGGAAGACGAAGTGGGAAATCGGACCGGCTACCAAAAGGTTCCACGGCAGCGCCATCACAAAATTATGCGGGATGTTGATCATCCAGATCGCGGGCACGGAATACAGGTTCGCAATGCCGCCGGGCATGTGCGTCAGACCCTCGCAGGCACCGTACAGCGACATGATGATGACCATGGGAACGACCATGCAGGAGCTAACGGCGAGCGTCATGGCGAGCGGCGAGCTCTTGCCCGGCGCGACCAAGTACTTAAAGGCGAAACCCTTGGCGAGCGGGCTGGCGACGAACCAGTCGCAGCACATGGCAAAAATGTAGGCAACGGGGAAGCCGAGCCACGCGGCGGCAACGACCTCGCCGTTGATGGCCCTGTGCTGCAGGGCAACGTTGTAGATGCTCATCCAGAGCACCATGCAAAAGCACATGATAAAGGTGAACAGCAGGCTCTCTCGTTTGTTGATAGGCATAAAGGGCATGGTCCTTTCCGTGTTACGCCGCGGCATCACGCAACAAAAACGGGCGGGCAAGATGGAGCTGTTGGGACTTCATCTCGCCCGCCCGTGATACGTGCGTCTGCGACTACTTATGTGGTGGAACCAGCCTAGCACGAAAACCCCGCGCTTCGTAAGCGTTGAGTTTATGAAGATGCAGGGCACCAATAATCCCCCGACCCCCTAAGTTGCGGTGGAATACGGACTGTTTTGACCCTTTAAGCAGCAATTCAGTCCCTATTCCACCGCGACTCATTTGGTGCAAAGTAACATGTCCCCCTTGCACCAATTAGCTGGTGTGGCGCCAGCGGGGGTCGGTGAGGGTTCTCGCCACGCCCAAGCCAACGGGCAGAAACGCCACGATGAGCACTGCACGCACAAACCAGCCGAGCATATTGACCGTGTCGAAGGTGCACATGTAATACATAGAGCGATAGAGATACAAGCCTGGCACCATAATGACAATCGAAGGCACCGTGAGGGCGATGCGCGGGTAGGTGAGCTTGACTTCAGCCAAGCTTGCGAGCAGCCCCGATACCAGCGCGCCGATAAACGCTGCTGCCTCGGGAGGCATTCCCGTGCTGAGGCCCAGGAAGGGAATCATCGTCGGCGCATCGACAAGGGTCAGACGCAGGGTATTGGACACGGCGCCGATCAACCCAGCTGCCGCGGCCATCTTTACCGGGCTGTTGAACATCACCGAGAAGCCGAATACGCCAACGAAGCTCATCACCACGCGCAGGAGCGTAAGGGCAAGCGGCGAAAGGCCCAGTGGGGCAAAGTCGTCCGGCGCCAGGCCAACACACTCGGCAACCATCCAGCCTACGAGCGTCGCCATTACAATAATCGATACGGCATATGAAAGGCGCTCGATACCGCTTCGCATGTCAAGCTTGGCGATGTCGAGGCCTGCCGTAATGAGTGGAAAGCCGGGAA
>CAJJYO010000060.1 GCA_905197385.1 uncultured Collinsella sp. | reverse complement strand
TATGGTTGGCCCGTCGGTCTCGTCCTGCCGAATGGGTGCCGCGACCGCCTCGACAATCGCGTCGGCTACGGGCTCGGCTTCCGGTTGCCCTGAGTCCGCTGCCTCGGCTTCCACAGGTGCGCCGTCCTCGCGCTCTTCGTCGATTAAAAGTGCTTCGCGCGTTTGCGCAGCGGCGCTCCGAATGTGCCCCAGCTGAGTCAGGTCGATATCGATCTTGACGGGCTGGTGTGCGGCGTCCCACGAAAGCCATGCCACAATCTCGTCATCGATAATCTTGGCCAGATATTTGGGGACCTTTTCTTCCTTAAGGGGATGGGCGGGGTCCAGCGCCAGGCGCAAGCGTTGGTCGCAGGCGCGCATCATTTCACCGAGCTTTTTGCTCTTTTGCCTACTACCATGGATACGCATGCATTCCCAAAAGCCGTTTTGGCAACGGTAGATGTGGATGGGATCCAGGCGGTATTCGCAGTCCTCGTGGCGCTCGGGCGCAAAGAATACGGCCGAGGCAAACATGGTGTAGGGCATGGCCGTCTCCTCCCCAAACAAGCTCGCTACGATGCCGGTCTTTCGGTGCGTGTCATAGTAGCGCGCCATGCGGACATACACGGCGCATGCCACGTGGCGCAGATCGCGGTGGTGGCTGCGGTCGAGCCGCGAGTTACTTAGGTTGTACGTGGAGAGGGCGTTGATGGCGGCCATGAGTCGCTCCTCGCGCACCTCATCGGGCGGAAGGGGGAGCGTGGGCTCGGAGGTTTTGCGACGTTTGGGGGTCTGGTCGGACGGTGCCGGTGCCGGTACAAGGTCTCGTGCCGCGCGCCGCAGCTCGATAAGGGCGTTATCGAACATGACGGTTTTAGAGTCGCGGAGCAGCTTGGGGTCGAGCCCATGGAATACGGCGTAATCCTGCAACCACACGCGTGCAAACCGATCAATGCCGGGCTCGAAGGCGCGATAGACATCCCAAAAGGCCTTGATCTTGTTAAAACCGTCGAGCGGGTCATCTACGCCAATGCCGCAAATCAGCTCATAGAGATACAGAAAGGCAAAGGACGTAGACGTTTCCTCGACGGTTCCGCGGCGCACTTGGGCACGCCAGGTAAAGTAGCCGCGCAGCTGCCGGTCGCTCATGGCGTTGTAGGTGGGAAAGTACGACTTAAAGGTGCCGTTGTAGGGACAGTCGTCCTCAAAGTCGGCCATCAGCAGGCCCTGGCGGTAAAAAAGCTCGGCTTCCGAAAGCCAGCGGCCCGCACCGCCCTTGGGGTCATCCTGCCAGCGCGATATCTCGCGCATTTTACGGTACTGGTCGGGGAGGAAATTCTGCATCTGTCGGCCGGTTTTGAGAATCGGCTCGTCTGCGTAGACTTCATGTGAGAAGCGGGCAGACTGATGGGTCCGGGCCTCGGCCATAATGCGCTCGATGAGCATCTTGATGTCCTGGTCGGCCACCGCTCCTCCTCTCGAACGCAGCTACGGTGACCTCATATCATAGCACAGCATCAAACAGGTGTTCGAGATACCGCTGCGTTGATAGATTTAGAGCAGGAGGGCGTAGATGACGGCGATGACGACGGAGGGGAGCATATTGGCCGTGCGGAAGGTCTGAGGACGGATGAGGTTGACGCCGACGCAGAAGATGAGCATGGAGCCTACGAGCGAAAGGCTGTCGAGGGCTGCCGTAGTCATGATGGGGGAGAGTGCGCCGGCAAACAGCGTGATCGTCCCCTGGAACACGGCGACGGGCAGGGCGGAGAAAATGCAGCCGCGGCCAAGCGACGCCGTCATGGTGCAGACGATGATGCAGTCCAATGCGCCTTTCAGGGCAAGCGTTGACCAGTCACCGAGCAGACCGTCCTGGATCGATCCCACAATGGCCATGGCGCCGATACACACGGTGAGTGAAGTCGAGACAAAAGCGTTGGTGAACTCGTTATCGCCCTCGCTGCCGGTTTTGCGCTTGAGCCATTCGCCAAGGTTCTCGATGGCGGCCTCCAAGTTGATGGCCTCGCCGATGAGCGAGCCGAGGGCGAACGAGACGATGAGCATGGTGGTGCCGGTGGTCGCTAGCGCCTTCCCATCGATAAGGAGCATCTTTTGCATGGTGCCGCCAAGGCCGATAAACAGGACGCACAGCCCCGATGCTTTCATGAGCGTGTCTTGGATGCGCGGTATAATGAAGCGGCCGCCCGCTAATCCCAAAAGACCGCCCGCAACTAAAAGCACAACGTTGATGATTGTTCCCAAGCCCGGCATGAGCCCTCCTGTATTGATGCCAACGTGGCAATCGTAGCAGAACGAAATGCGAGGTACATCGCGACTCATCTAATACGTTATATAAGTGGTATTAGGAATGATGCGCGGCATTTAAGCCTCAGGTGGTTGTCGGGACATAGGGATAGTATTCAAAGCGCAGTGTCATAAGCCGCTGTGGGGATTCAATAGCCGCGGCGATGATATTGGCATCGCGGGCACGATCAAACCCTTCGAGTTCGATCTGATACGAGACGTCTTGCATAATGTCCAGACGTCGCCAGGCCAGGAGTGTGTCGCCATCGAATTCCAAGGTCTTGCCTCCGTCTGGAGCAACGGCGTATAGACGCAGCTTGGCGGTGGTTGCAGGGTCGACAACTGTGACCTTTTTAATTTCGTTTCGAGTATTCTTGGCGCCCAACAAGGTGAGCAGTGTTGGGGCCACGACCTCGCCCGATGGCAAAAAGACGACTTCGATGGATTCAGGAAATGCGATGATAGCCGACTTGCGGACGGGCTGATTGGCGGCGGCAACTTCGATGCTCGCAGCGTCGATGACCTCCGTGTGGTCGAGCGCGGCAAGCACGCAGCAGTTACCTTCATCGATCTCTTGAGGATCAGCAAGCCCCAGACTGTCCGCGAACTCGGGATCGTTTGGATCGGCAGCGGGCTCATTCGGCGCTTCGAAAGAAGCTGGGACGCTGTTTGTCGGCGACGGCGTGTCGCCCGCACCTGCTTCTTTGTCCGCGCTCTCTTCTTGCGTTGATGGGTTCGTCGTTTGGGGGGAGCGTCTTGGCGTCAAACGCGGAGGGGAGAATTCCGATGGCTCCGGATCCGTTCCACTCCATTTCGAGAAGCGCCGGGTCGGCAAGAATGCGTTGCCTGCTTTGCGCGCGGGCATCGATTTCAATAGGGCCTGCCTCTATCCCTCGTGTAAGGCTGAGTGATCCGGATGGCTTCTCGAAATGAGCGTCTGTGTCTTTGGTACTGACGGCGTAGAACAGCAGGGACGCTTCTCCCGCCGCGATGGCATCGGTACCGGCTTTGGTCAGCCGCAACGATGCCGTGAATGAGAGGGTGGGCTGCGTGTCGTCTGCATTCGCGGCGGCGCAGCCCAGACATATACCGCCTCCTTTCTCAAAAAACGTACCGTCGAAGGCGACCTTCGCTCCGTTCGCCGAGTCATCGATCGAAGCGATGTCGATGCGCAGCTCTAAATTGCATGGATCGCCATCTGCGTCGAGCACAACCGAGCGCCACGTGCAGACGGCGTACCCCGCCTGGGAGCCGTTTGCCTTGTTCGAACGATTGATATCCACGACTATCGAACCGTCCGTATTACGACGAAGGCATCCCGAGGTTGAGATTGCAGCCTGTGCGATCGAAAAACGCTTGCACGCAATGGCGCTCGACGGATTTGATGCGGAGCTTAGGGCTGCTGGTAAGGAGTCTGCCATGACAGGAGTCGCCCAAGCGGCGACAGGCGTTCCGGTTGCGAGCGCGCCGCAGAGTGCGACGACGGGCAAAAGGTTCTTCGATGCCATGGGGTCTCCTTAGCTAATTTAGTGCGGCCTGTCCGTGTTTTGTTTCTGGCTGCGTTTGATGTGCAGGCCGAGGCCGGCGGTTCCCGCGCCTGCTGCTGTGGCGCCTGCTGCCAAGAGCCATCGTCCATCGCCTGTCTGCGCCAATGGTTCCTCGCGGTCGCCGCGGTCGAGCCCCGAGAGGTCGACCGTCACTTGCGTGGCGGCCTGCGCCTGTTCTTGCTGGGCAAAGGCCATGGCTGGGCCAAACGCTAGGATGCTGACGGCGGCGGCCAGGGCGACGGCCTTATGCCGTGTGCGCACCGGGCTCGACCGTCCAGGTGATCGTTGCAACCTGATCGCCTTCGCCGGTTACGTGGAAGATATCGCGCGTGACGCGGGCGACGTTTCCGCTTGTCTTGAGCTTAATTTTGTCCGTGCCGCCGGCAATGCCCTGGTAGCCCATGTCGAAGGCTGCATTCTTGGAAAGATCGAGGCCTGTCCCCTGCGTTGCGGCACTGGCGTTCTGGAGTGCGCCGTCGGGGCCGACCTTAAAGTCGATGGAGTTCTGCGCGGTTCCGGCCTTGGCGTCGGCGGCAATGGTCCAGGTGTTCATGGCGTCGATTTTCATGTTGGTGACATGGATGCCGTAGGCCGAAAGATTGTCGATGGTGATCGCGTCTTCTGAGGGACCCTGAAGCGTGCCGTCGGCTTGGGCGACGAAGGGAATAACCGTCGGTGCGTTGAACTTGATGTTGTCGATCTCGGTCTTGACCATTACCTTCGTGGTTCCAACACGCCCGGCTGCCATAGCTGGCGTCGGGGCGGCGCCCATTGCGAGCGCGAGCGCGAGCCCTGCACCCACGACGAGCGCTCTGGCTCCGTTCATATTCCTGGTGATGTCCATGGTCGTTCCTTTCTATTCGCCGCGGGCCGTCCCCGCGATGATTGGACGAATGCTGGTGAATCGCGTGCGGTGCCGCGTCGACCGGAAAGCTAGTTCTCGGCTTGCTCAACCCGTACCTTGACGCGTGTCGGGTTGCCGTGGCTGTCATAGGTCTTGGCCTCAAGCGCCTGGATCTCGATGTACGCCTCCCCTTCCTCGATGTCCCCGGCGGCGCATGTCTCGACCGTTTTGCCGGTCTCGACCACATCGGATTCGTATATGGTCTCGTCGTTTTGGATGACGCGGAATCGCTGGGGAAATTTATTGTCTTGGACGTTTTGCACGTTGACGCGCAGCTTGCCGTCCTCCTGCAGCTGAGCGACCGGCGCGACCGAAATCGTCATCATGTTGTCGCGGACGATGGCGTCGAGCTCATCTTGGATTTCCTGACGCGTTTTGCCCTCGGCCGTCGTGACCGAAGCGCCCGCCTCGGGTACGGGCTGCGACTGCCAAGCGTATAGTCCTACGGCGACAAGGGCGCAGACGATGGCCAAGCAGGCAACGATGAGCTTCTTGCGACGACCCAGGCCTGCAAAGTGGGGTGGCTTCTTCGCGCTCATGCGGCATCCTTGGCGGTATAGACGCGCGCAAAGGTGGACGGGTCCGCTCCAAAGAGCATGTGAAGCATCAGACGGCGCGAGTAGACGAGCTCGTCGAAGTCGGGAGGGAGCTCGATGTCGTGGATATGCGCGATGTGGTGGGCGAGCGCCGAGAACGACTCGGGGTCGCAGATCACATCGGTGGTAACGTGGTAGACCGTCGTATCGGGGAATGCCTCTTCGTCGAAAGGCAGGAGATGGGGATCGTCGTCGACTTCGATGGCGATGCCGTACTGGGGCCAGTAATATGCCATGGGAACCTCCCTGCTTCTGGGCCAAAACTTCTATCGGTTTTGGCTGTCGACGCCGACCGTATCAGCCGCTACTTGACCAATTTCTGACCAAATGCTTGACGGATTGGCGTCTCCGCAGGTAAAAGGCGGCAAAAAATACTCCAACTTTTTTCGAGCGACAATCGCGCGGTCGGCGACGGCGGGGCCATATGTGTCAAAAGCATCGTCTGCCGAGGAAATCAAGCCGCTCGCCGAATTGCACGAACGTAAAAAACGCCAATTATGGAGACGGTCTCGAACACGTCGACGAAACGATGCGGTAACATCTCCCTGCAAACACTGTAGTTAGCTAAAGGGGGAGTTCGCGTGTCTGCAACCATCAAACCCTTCACCGACGAGTTCGAAGAGTATGGCCGCGATGAATCTCGCGCATCGGGCGAGGCCTCGAGCATTTCGTTTCCGACAACGGAAAACGAGGTCCGTGCCATTTTGGAAAAGCTCCATGTCGAGCGTGTTCCGGTAACGGTTCAGGGCGCCCGAACCGGCCTTGCCGCCGGCGCCGTGCCCCACGGCGGGCATATCCTCAATACTTCCCGTATGAATCGCTATTTGGGCCTTCGCCGCGATGAACAAGGCCAATTTCTGCTGCGCGTGGAGCCGGGCGTTGTGCTCTCGGAGCTGCGTAAGCAGCTGAGCAAGAAGGTGCTGCCGACCACTGGTTGGGACCAGGCATCGCTTGAGGCCTACGAGGAGTTCCAAGAGGCTCCCGAGCAGTTTTTTCCCACCGATCCCACCGAGGCGTCTGCCTGTCTGGGCGGCATGGCGGCATGTAACGCCTCCGGTGCCCGCAGCTACGCCTACGGCCCCATGCGCCCACATATCACGGGACTCCACGTCGTGCTGGCTGATGGCGATTTGCTTGAGCTTCGGCGCGGCGAGGCTTTTGCCCAGGGCCGCCACCTGTCGCTCGTGACGGCAGCGGGCCGTACACTCGAGCTCGATCTTCCCGGCTATACCATGCCCAAGACAAAAAATGCTTCGGGCTATTTCGTTGCTGACGATATGGATGCCATCGATCTGTTTATCGGTGCGTGTGGCACAATCGGCGTTATCACCGAGCTCGAGATTGCCCTGCAGGTGGCACCCGCGGTCGTTTGGGGCGTGAGCTGCTTCTTCGACAGCGAAGACAAGGCCGTGTCCTTCACCGATTCTGTGCGTCCCGTCCTGTCCCATGCGGCTGCCATCGAGTACTTCGATGCTGGCGCCCTGGATATTCTACGTCGCCAGCGCGAGCAGTCGACGGCGTTTGCCTCGCTGCCTGCGCTCGACAAAGACGCCAAGGTCTGTGTCTACGTGGAGCTCGACTGCGACGACGAAGCCCAGGCGATTGAGGAGCTGTATCACTTGGGGTGGGTACTGGAGCTTGCGGGCGGCAGTGACGATGCGACATGTCGCGCGCGCCGAGGTCGATCGCGAGTGTCAGCGATTCTTCCGCCATGCGGTGCCCGAGAGCGTCAACATGCTCATCGACGAGCGCCGCCGCATGGATCCCACCATCACCAAACTGGGTTCGGACATGTCGGTGCCCAACGCGCACTTGGCCGATGTTATCGCCCTCTATCGCCGCACGCTGGCGGAAAGTGGGCTTGAATCTGCCGCTTGGGGGCATATCGGTAACAACCATCTGCATGTGAACATTCTGCCGCGCAATGCACAGGATTATCGCCGCGGCGGAGAACTCTTTGCCCAGTGGGCTTCCGAGGTCACGGCCATGGGCGGTGCCGTCTCCGCAGAACACGGCGTCGGCAAGATCAAGGCGGGCTTCTTGGAGACGATGTACGGTCACGAGGCCATGGTCGAGTCGGCGCGGCTCAAGCTCCAGCTCGATCCTGCCGGGCAGCTGGGTCGCGGTAACCTGTTTTCGGAGAAGCTCTTGGATGAGCTCGTCCAGAAAGGGGGCGCGTGAAGATGAGCGATTTCCATATGGTGGTGTGCGTCAAGGCCGTGCCGGGCAGCACCGAGGTCAAGATGGACCCCAAGACCAATACCATCGTGCGCGATGGCAAGCAGGCGGTCATTAATCCCTTTGATGCGAGCGCTTTGGAATGCGCGCTGGCGCTGAAGGACGACTTTATCGGCTTTGGCATGGATGTGCGAGTGACGGTGGTGTCGATGGGCATCCCCGCGACCGAATCGCTGCTGCGCGACTGTATCGCCCGCGGTGCCGACGACGCGCTGCTGCTGACCGACCGAGCCTTTGCGGGCGCCGATACCCTAGCCACCACCTATGCCCTCAAATGCGGTATCGAGGCGCTCGATGAGGACTTCGACCTGCTCATCTGCGGCAAGATGGCAGTGGACGGCGATACGGCCCAGATCGGCCCCGAGCTTGCCGGTGCCTTTGAGATCCCCTGCGTGACCGACGTGAGCTGCGTGCAAAGCGCGGGCTTTACGACGTGTGGCTCGCTGGCGCTCGTTCACGGATGCGATGCCGGCGAGGAGACGGTGTACCTTGAGATGCCGTGCGCGATGACGACCGCCAAGGAGATTGGCCAGTTGCGTATGCCGAGTATTGCCGGTATTCGCGCGGCAGAGGAGGCGGACGTGCGAGTGGTCAGTGCCGCCGACGTGAACGCCGACCCCGTGCGTTGCGGTCTTGCCGGGTCGCCGACACAGGTCGTGCGCTCGTTTGTGCCCGACCGTGACCAAACGTGCGAGGCCGTTGAGGGGACGGCGTCCGAGCAGGCGGCAAAGCTTGCCAAGATTATCGAGGGGATGGCATAGATGAGCGGACTGATTATCGATAGCGAAGCCTGTATCGGCTGGGG